>CAXNGA010000010.1:0-13341 GCA_964201375.1 Kaistiaceae bacterium | reverse complement strand
GTACATCGAGTCCGAGCTCAAGGGCCGCGGTCAGTTCACCCTTGAGGAGTGCGAGGCCTATAACGGCGTGGGCACCGAGTTCTGCCGCGTGCTGATGCTGAACCCGGCCGCTCCGGTCCCGGGCGCCGGGGCTGCGGGGGCGCACGGCTGACGCACGGCCGACTGGCTTCTGCGGGAGAGGGCCCCTGGGCCCCCTCCTGTTGGCCGGTTTCGGGACGGGGCACAGTTTCTGCCGGAAGCGCCGCCAGCTGGTCCGACCGCCAACGAAAAGGGGGGCCGCGAGGCCCCCCTTCGAGATCGTGAGTACCGCCTACAGCGCGAAGACGTAGAGCATCGCGCCGGCCCGCGGGCCCCGAGCGGCCAGCTCCGGATAGCCACCGCCACCGCTGCCGCCGGCAATGATTGCGATGTACTGACGATCGCCGATGGCGTAGCTGATCGGCGGCGCCTTGAACGGAATGCCGCCGTTGAAGCGCCACAGTTCCTCGAGCGTCTGGTCATTGTGCGCGGTGACCGCGCCATCCTGACCGCCGGTGAAGATCAGGCCACCCGCCGTCGCCAGTACACCCGCAAGGTTGTGGTGCGCGGGATACGCGGTCGCGATCACCTGGCCGGTGGTGACGTCGATCGCGGTAATTAGACCAGAAGCCACAGTAGCCGTGCCGGTGCCGCCGAGCCAGACCTGGCCAACACCCCGCGGGTTGCCGCCCGTCGCAACCGGGACTTCCGGCGCGTTGGTGATCGTGCTGCACGCGTCCGTGCCGGCAACGTAGGCGACATGGGTGACGGGGTTGTATGCCGTCGGCTGCCAGCGCACGCCGCCGAGATGGCTCGGGCAGACCTCGACCGTGGGGTTGTCGCGGGTGATACGGGTCTCGGGGATGCCGACCTGCACCGCCAGCGCCGGGTCGTACTCGACCGGCCTACCGGTCTTCGCGTCAATGCCAGCCGTCCAGGTGACCTCACTAACGTACTGGGTGGCGTTGATGAAGCCACCATTGGTGCGGTCGAGCTGGTAGTAGAAGCCGTTACGACCGTAGTGGCCGACTACGGTCCGCATCTCGCCGTCGATCATCGCATCGTACAGAAGATGGACGCCGATCTCATCGTAGTCCCACGACTCGTTCGCCGTGTACTGGAAGTACCAGGCGATGGAGCCGTCGTCGATGCTGATGGCGAGCGCCGAATTGGTGAAGAGGTTGTCGCCGGGACGGAATTCGGGATCGTACATCGGCACCGGATTCGCAGTGCCCCAGATGGTGAGGCGCGTGGCGGGATCGTAGCTTCCGGTCGTCCAGAGAGCGCCGCCGCCGGTACGCCAGGCGTCGTGATCGTCCAGCCACGTCTCGTGGCCGGCCTCGCCCGGGCCGGGCACGGCATAGCGCCGCCACATCTCTTCGCCGGTATCGGCGTTGACGGCGGCGAGCCAGCCGCGCGTTCCCCAGTCACCCATCGACTGGCCGACCAGGATCCGGCCGTCCACGGCGAGCGGAGCGGCCGTGAAGCCCTCGACCGCGTCGAAGTCCCAATCCGCCTCGGTGCGCGCGATCTGCGAATCCCAGACGATTTCGCCAGTCGTCGCGTTAACGGAGACAACCCGCCCATCGACCAGATTGGCGTAGATGTTGTCGCCGAACGCCGCGATGCCTCGCGTGGTGAGAATGCCGCGGGCGGCGGCCTTGTCCATCGCCGGATCGGCGACCCACTGCACGACGCCTTCGGTCCCGCTGGTGACGTCTACCTTGTAGATCGTTCCCCAGGAATCGTTCATGTACAGCATGCCGTCGATGACGAGCGGCGCGTTCTCGAGGTTAGCGGAATTGACGCCGCGCATCGCGAAGGACAACGGCACCGCAAACGCCATCGTCAGATCGCCGACGTTGTCGCGGTTGATCTCATCGAGCCGCGAGTAGCGGTGCGACGAGTAATTCTGGAACGTCGTCAGCCAGTTCTGCGGTTCGGCATCAGCGTTCTCGAGGCGCAGCTGCGTCACCTGCGCAACCGCAGGCGTCGATACTGACGCCAGCAGGCCGGCGACCAAGGCCGAGCCCGCGGCGGTCCCCAATAACCGAAGTCGATTCCTCGTCATGCGATTCTCCTCCGCATTGTTCATCGTCTGGCTAATTGCCAAAGCCTGAACACCATGGCGTGATACAGATGGAGTGGCAAGCCGAATTGGGAGCAAGTTGAGGCGGTTTGGTCATCCGTGCCGACCGCTGCTCGTGTCGCAGACGAACGCCCGTATCGCCGGGTCGGTGGCATTAGCCATCGTCATGCCCGGAGGCTTCATCCCCTCGGTTGAAAGAAGGCGCCGGATCGGTCGCCGCGAATCAAGGGCGGAACCATTTCAGTGATGTCGGACACGGCACCTCGCCCTGCCGCCTGGCTCGCTCTGGTCGGCGGCGCTGGGTGTCGGCCTTTGGCAGGGCAATTTCGAGGATCCGGCTGCGTGGCGGGCCGGCAGGGGCATCCTGTTGCGCCGGCCATAGTGGGTTGAAGCGGCCGGCGAGGTGACGCCGGCTCGGGGCCGACCGGTCGAAGCCGGTCGCATGGAGGTCTTAATGAAGCGGTTGTCCTCAATAGCGCTCGTTGTCGTCGGGCTGGTGCTCGGCGGCTGCGGGGAGTCGGACGTGGACGCGACTGCAACGCCGTCAGCGACGGTCGCCAACGATGCCGTCGTTCCAACGCCGGTTGCTCCCCGGGAGAATCCGGTGGTCGACGCTCTGGCGCTGAACGATTCGTACCGCGCGATTCTTGTCGACAGGGGGTCGATCGCGAACCCCCGCGACCTCGAGACCATCGCGCGAAGCTACTGCGAAGGGCTACCCGTCTGCCGTGCGGCGATCTGGTTCGATGAGAACCTCATGCCGCGCCAGATGCCGGTTTCTGCCAGCGCGGTCGCGGCGCAGGCATATGCCTTCGGCCGAACCAGCACGGGGGCGGAGAACAGCATGTGGAACTGCGACATCTTCCCGGAGTTCGAAGAGGAGCGCCGCTGCCTGCCCCGCCGGCTCGGCTGATCGCACGGCGGGCAATCGTCGCCGGGTACTCCGACCAGCGCACCATGCTCGCCCCGGCGTGTCATCCGTCCTCTATCCGTCCTAAGCGGCAACGGGGTCTTCCAGCCCCAGCAATTGTCTCATCGCGGGTCCCTGCGCGGTGAGGTCAGCGAGGGTGTACTTGTCAAGGGCTGCCAGATAGGCCCCAAGCGCCTCGCCCAGGACACCCTTTAGCCGACACGCCGGCGCGAGCCCGCAGGTGTTCCGGCCCGGGTCGAAACACTCGACCAAGCGGAAGTCCTCCTCGGTCGTCCGCACGACGTCACCGATCCGTATCTCCGCGGCAGGCCGACCCAGCCTGAGCCCACCGCCTCGCCCCCGCACCGTCTCGATGAAGCCTGTCTGGCCGAGTTGTCTCGCGACCTTCATCAGGTGATTTCGCGAGACCCGATACCGTTCGGCTGCGTCCTGGATGGTCGCCAACCCATCCGGCTTGAGGGCGAGGAACATCAGAAGCCGAAGCGAGAGGTCGGTGTAGAGGGTGAGCCGCATTGCCGCATCCTAAAGAGGCATCCGGGATATTGCTTTAGACGAGGAACGGCAATAGCCTTCAAACATGCAGCGTCTATGCATCTTTGGAGGAACCCGATGACGAATGGTACCCCGACCTTCAGCGCCGCGCATGCGGATGTCGCTCACTGGACCGGAACGGCAAGGGCCGGCAGCACCGCTCATCGTGTTGCGGCCTACGCGACCGACCGCATGCACCCCGGCGTCTTCGGTCTGGCGGTCGGCAGCTATGGCGCGATGGTCCTTGCGCTCTGGCTTCTGTTCGGGACTGACACTCAGACGGTCCTCAGCCTTCTGGTCTGTACTGTCTACTTCGGCATGTACTTCGGTGTCCCCTTGGCGATGTACCGGATCGCTCGAAAGACCGGCCTGAAAGAAGCGCCCGCCGGTTCTCTGGGCCGGTTCCTCAGGGGCGATCTGGAGACCATCACCGGCAACCTCAGCGGCTGGAGCGCCCTCAGCCAGGTCCTCGTCATCCCGGTGTCGCTGACCGTCGGCCTCATCGCCATGGGCGTCATCATGAAGGTGGCAGCCTAGCGGCAAATCCGATCGAGGAACCGGCGAACGCCGGTTCCTCCAGGGAAATCACAGCACTGGGTTTGTGGCGAAGGCGATCAGATTCGCGAGAACTCGGTCCTGGTGCCTACGGGGGCGTCACGCGCACCGCGAGACGGGCGACTGTTCGGCCACTCGCCAGACTACCTCGGCCATGCCTGGCAACGGTCGGCCAGGGCCATGAGGTCCTCACGGGCTTCGGCTAGCGGAACCGACCTGACCGTCCCGGCGATTGTAATGTCGATGCGCTCGGCGGGACCGAGCAGGGCCGGTCCGAGCGGCAGCGCCGCAGGGCCGCCGATTGCCGCCAGCACTGCACCGTCGAGCCGGACCATCAGCTTTCCGACGACATTGATCGTCACCGGCCCGTTGGGCTCTATGAAGGTGAAGCTGACTTCGATGGCGCCGCCACGTTCGAGGTCTGGCGGCACGACGCCATTGCCCTCGACTCCGGCGTCCATCCAGAGACCCGCCTTCTGGTCGCAACGGATGGTCATCTGCCCCTCCCCCGGCTCCGCCAGGAACCGCAGGAACTGAACCGGTACAAAGCGAACCTCGTCGAACATGCCGCCGACGATCCATCGACCGGCCTGTGCCGGCGTCACCATCAGTGCCGCGACCGCGATGGTTGCGGCACAGGCAGCGCCCGCCACGGCAAGCAGGCTTCGGCTCCGCGTCGGGGCGACCCCGGCGATCGTTGCGTCCTCCGTCGTCATGCAGCCCTCCGCGCTTTCACAGACTCTCATTGATCACTTGTACAGTGCACACGGCCTGTCGGCCAGCCAGCCCGCCGCTAACCGCGGTAGCCGGTGGTGCATTGGTCGAAACCGACGGTCGTTCTGAACCGCCCGGCACGTCGGCTCGACCAGCACGGCCCGTCGGGAAGGCGTAACGCGGCGTGATCAGGACGGGGCACATCACGCCGACAGGGTCATCGCCGCCTTGCATCGAGCCGACGACCGACCCTATGCTTGCGCGGGGCTAAGGAGGGGCGGAATGCGGCGTTCGGCGGTGATCGTCTTTGCGATGGCTGTGGGTCTCCTGCCCGCTTCGTCGCAGACGACCGGCATTCCATCCGTCCTGAGTAGCGATACGATCGCTATCAACGGTCAGATTCATCGGCTATTCGGCATAGATGGCCTGGAGCTGCACCAGTTCTGTTTCGTCGATGGCCAGCCCTGGGCATGCGGTGCTGCCGCGACCCGGGCGCTGCAAACCCTTCTCGACATCGAGCGGGTCACCTGCACGCCGACCGGAGAGCCCGGCGCTCCGGAAGTCCGATCAGTCTGCACCATCAGTCTCGGTGACGTTGCCGGGATCATGATCGACCGCGGCTGGGCGGTGGCGGATCCGGCTCAGTCCGACCGCTACGAAGCGCGACAGGGGGCGGCCAGGGAAGCAAGGGCGGGCGCCTGGCAGGGCCTCTTCGTCGAGCCGTGGGTGTATCGCGAGGACATGCTGGCTATCGAGGATCGCTACGTAGCCCGCATCGCGGACGCTATGCTTGCGGATGCCAACGAGATCCTTGCCGATGAACGGGGCGGCATAGCGATCTTCGAAGGCTTTGGCGTCACCCGGAGCGCAGCGGCCGCCGAGCAGGAGGTGCGCGTCGTATTTCCTGCCACCGGCGACCTCATCAACGGCATTTCCGCCGGCGAGACCTTCTCCTGGCAGCTGGCGGCCGGCGTTATGGATCGCTGGCGAGTGGGCTCGCAAGGCCGGCTGCTGCAGGCATTGCGGAACGCGCAATGGACGGAGCTCGCGGCCCGGCCGCAGACGACTGTGGAGGTTGGTGACGCGGTGCAGTTCTTTGCGGCCATCAAACAGCAGTCCGCGGGCTGGGTGGCGGCCGGCCGACAGCCGCTTCTGTTCGTTCCGGGGACAGACAACCCGAGCTGGATGGCGGCCTGGTTCGGTGGCACTCCGCCGGAGGGCGCGGTCATCACCCGTGATGCGGGGATAGCCTCGTCGAGCTATCTTGGAACCATCGACGGCATCCACGTCTACGCTGGCATCGCGCTGGCGGCTTTCAACGACGAGACGCCGAACGAGGCACTGCTTGTCCCCAGTGACCTGCTCCAGCAGGTGGCTTACGGGACTCTTCAGAATGGCGGCCCCGTCACGCTCGACCGGGACACCACAGTCGAGCCGAAAGACCTCGTTTTCCGTTATGCACGGTCGATGACGTGGGGCGCCGACCGCGTGGTCCGGCTCCTGTACCCCTACGAGGGACGCGACGCCTTCTATGCCGAATAGTTTCTCGATGAGCCCAGCCGTGCGGGAGGGATCGCTTGGACCGTAACGTCATGATCTTTGGCGGCGGAGCGATCCTGGTGGTCGGCGCCGCGATTGCGTTCGTTGTGGCGACCGGCGACGGCGGCAGCGAGTCGCCGGCCCCCGCAACCCTCCCGATGGCTGCCGACGACCGGCCGACGACGACGACGCCGGCGGCGCCTGGCGGAATCGACGCCGAGGCATTGGCGCGCTTTGGCGCCTGGGCCGAGCCGCTGCGGGCCGCTGGCCTTACCGTGACCCAGGAGACCGCGGCTGCCGACGGCACTGCGACGGCGCTGACGGGGCTTTCGATTACCGGACCGCCCGACGCGATTGCCTGGCAGCTGGTCATGTCTTCCGCCCGGATCGAGCCAGGTACTGACGCCCGTGTCACGCTTCGCCCGACCGGCCCGTCAGCGCTCGAATACACGGTCGGCGGAGTCACCGCTCGCCGGACGATCGACGCGAGCGCGCTCCGGATCGACGTCGAGCGCGATCCTGCCGGCGGCGCGAGATCAGTGGTCGTCCGCGCCCGCGATTTGACGATCGAGGGTGGCGACGCCCCCATCACGCTGGCGGATGGTGAACTGCGCCTCGCTATCGCCGAGGCGACTGGCGAGCTGGTGCCTGTCCGCTCCACTGC
This sequence comes from Kaistiaceae bacterium, assembly GCA_964201375.1. GTDB lineage: Bacteria > Pseudomonadota > Alphaproteobacteria > Rhizobiales > Kaistiaceae > JADLGL01. The sequence continues at coordinate 6,300 of CAXNGA010000010.1, read as the reverse complement.
GACGGTGACCGTCCGAGATCTCGTGTTGCCGGGACAGGCCGGCGGTCCTCTCGGCACGACGATCTCCACCCTTGCGGCGGACCTCGTCTTCGACCGTGGGCTCGGCGGCTGGGGTGTTGCGGCCGCCCTCGAGGGCTGGCAGCTCCCGGGTACGGGCCTGAGCCTGGCGAACATACAAATGGAATGGGGGGCGCTCGACCTTACCGGCACCGGTACGCTGACACTCGACAGCGAAGGGCGACCGGCCGGACGTCTTCTGGTGGAGGTAGCGGACCCGCTGATGGTCCTCGACGCCTTCCACGTCGTCCTTCGTTTCGACCGCGACCTTCTCGCTGATGTCTATGCCGCGCTGCTTCAGGAAGTCGGACTCGATCCGGCCGCTGCTCGACTGTCCTTCACGGTCGCGATCGCCGATGGCACGATCGTTCTCGTTGGGGCCGACCGAGGCATACCCGATATCGCGCTCGGCACCGTTCTGCCGCTGCTCGGCCCTGCCGGACCTTAGCGGCATGTCGGCGGCAGGCACCAACGACAAGACACATCACCCCAGGGAGTATGACGGGCCATGATCAGCGGTCAGTTCGCCGCCGCCAGACGCGGCTCCATCGCCGTAGGGCTTCTCGCTCTGAGCCTTTGCCTTGCTGCCTGCGGCAGCGAGGAGGAAGCGACCGGACAGGTTGGCCAGGGCGCGGAGGGAACTCCAACCCCGGCCCAGCCGGCGAGTCCCGCGGCGCCTGCTGCCGCCGTGGGGGTGGCTGCGGGTGCCAGCGGCGCTACCCCTACTCCGGCCGGAGTTGGGGCCGGGCCGGTCATCGAGGCCATCGCGCTCATGGACTGGTACCACGTCGTGCTGGTCAACCCCGATGCGATCACCGACCCGCGACAGCTCGAGGCGATCGCGCGTCCCTATTGCGACGGCCTAGAATCTTGCCGGATCGGGCTCTGGTACTCCGCACAGGACTTTCCCCGTCAGTCACCGGTGCCGAACTATCAGCTGAACAAGCAGGTCTTCGCCTTCGGGCGCACGCTGACCGGTGCGGAGAACGCCCTCTGGAACTGTGACGTCTTCCCCGAGTTGCAGGCTCCCGGACAGTGCCTGCCGAGAGGCCTGGACTAGCTTCAGACCTCTCACCGACGGCGAACCGGATTCTCGGCGCAGAGCGGACAGGGCGCCGGAGGGCTGCGCCCGTTCGTCCGCTGCCGGAGCTACCGACCGAATGGCAGCAGGACCGGACCCAATGGCATGGGCGGTATGAGAGCCGGGGCTGCCTCCGCCGGCGCGGGGGGAGCCGGAATCGTGAACATCTCGGTGAAAGGACGCGACAGGGCGACGATGCGGTGCGGCGGCAGTTTGAACGCCCACCGTGACGTCAGCGCGGCTATGTCCCGTGCCTGTTGCGCGGCTTCCGCGTCGGGCGCGGCAGTCGCGTCGAACAGCACCCAGGTCTCGCCGTCGGCCTGGGCGAGCGTGACATCGAGGTGTAGACCGCGTCGTGACTCGAACCGGACCACTCGCCCGTTCGGCGGGATCGTGACCGTCTCGCGCGGCCGGGCATCATCCAGGGCGAGCGTGACGATTGCCTGCCCCACGCCGCGCATGCCGTTGTCGTTGGCTTCGGCGTTTTCCGGACCGATCGCAGGGCTCAGATAGACGAGGTCGTAGTCACCAAGAACGAAGTCCACCTTCGCCGCGTCGAGCAGCATCTCCCCGCCCTCGAGAATCGTGATCCGCGCCAAGTCGGGGCCCGGGACGTGAAGGACGAAGTCGAACCATTCCTGAACGAATCCGGGAACGAAGAACGTGCCCCCGGCAAGCCAGGTCACGGCTTCACCCACACGGCGGACGAACATGCCTTCGCCGACCGTCGCACTCACGCTCTCGCTCCGGATGCCCACGATGGCATCCGCCAGCACGCGGTTTTCTGCGCCATACACGGCGATATGCACGCTGTCCGAACCGGGGCCGACGGCCCCTACCCCCACCGCGTCATACCACTCGGGATTCTCGGTCTTGCGCTCGACCATCGTCATTGCGGCCAGGGATGTGACGATCTCCACGATCGAGTCCGGGATCACCGGGTAGTCGCCGCGGTCGACGGCAATCCAATTGCCATCGCGAAGCTCGAGCATGAGCTGATAGCGCCCGGTCTCGATCACGACCGACCTGACTTCATCAATGTCGGCCGCAAGCGCGGGGAACAACAGCTCATCTCCCGGCAGTTCCCGCCCGTCAGACCGTTCGGCAGACATGATGAGGCCAAGAGCAGCTACCACCGCGATCACGGTGGAAACGCCAAGAACGAGCAGTCCTCTCCGCGACATATCCGGTCTCCTATCCTGCCGTCACGCGCAGGCCGCGGAGATACCTGGCAAGCCGCGCACGGCGCCAGAGCGCCACACCGATACCGATCAACCCGATGATCAGCGGGGCTGCCAGAATATTGATCAACTGAAGGCGCGATCCGAGGGCGTTGATCTGCTCTCGCAACGCACTGCGTACTTCGCGCAGGGCCTTTCGGATATCGACGAGACGGTCGTTGTATTCGTCCGCCGCCTGCTGCTGCTGACGCGTGAGCGCGCCGAGCGGCATGTCGGCGGCAACGGTCGCCATCTGAAGCTCATCCAGCTGCCCCTGGATCACCTCGAGCTCGGCCTGAAGCTCCTGCTCGGTCGCGCGGTAGCGCTCCTCCGCAGCCCGCTCGAGGCTGTCGAGCCGGATGAACGGACGGTACGAGAGGCCTCTGCTGCGAAGGGTGATCAACTCGCCTCCACCAACCAGCGTATCGACGGCATTCACCAGGAAGTCGGTGTTCTGCGTGGTGGGGGTGCCCTCCGCAGTCACGTTGAGTGGGTCCGTCAGGACGTCCGTATCGGCAACGACGATGACCGAGATCGATCCTTCCGACCGGGCGACATGCGGGGGCGGCGCAGGAGGTGCTCGCTCTCCGGCTTCGACTGCCGGCGGCGGCGGCGCGCCGTCGGGGAATGCCGTCGAAACCGGTCCGCCGGACAGGCGGGTAGCCAGCACCTGCCTGGCGCCGGACGAAACGAACGTCCGGACCAGCATCGCGGGATCGAACTGCTGCATGATCAGCGCCTGATCATAGAGCATGCTTTCCGTGGTCGTGCGGATCAGCGGAGTGAAGGTCGTGGAGGCTCCGTCGACCGCGCGAAGGGCTCCGCCGGAGGCGATGCGCATCAGGCTGAGCTGGGCGGTGACGACGTCGTCCGGGTTGAGATGGGCCGGCTGGACGATGAGCCATGGCGGATAGTCGCTGATCACGACCTGAGGTCCGGCCTGCGCGCGCACCTCGAGAGCCATCTCGCGATCGCCGACGACCGAAGCGGGAACCATGACTGCACCCCACGACGCCATCAGTCGGTCGAGATAGGATTCAGGGTCGAGGGGCCGGGACTGGTTGGAGGGGTCCCGCGGCGAGTTCTCGGAAAGCGGATCGAGGAACACCAGCGTTGGGCCGCCGCGTATCGCATACTGATCGATCGCATAGAGCGCCGAGTCGGTGAGCGAATGCGGATGGATGATGATCAGTGCATCGATGCCATCCGGTATGATCGTCGTATCGTTGGTCAGCTGAACCAGATCGAAGTCGTCCCCGAGACGCTCGATGGTAGCACTCGGCCTGCGCCCAAGGCTTTCCAATCCGAAGAGCCCAAGCCCATCGAACACCCCTACTCTCGGCTCGTCCGGGCGTGACAGGCGGAGGACGAGCCTCGTCAGGTCGTATTCGAGATAGGCTTCCCGCGTGGGCGCAAGCACCGGCATGACCTCGATCTGATCGACCGTGTTGGTCGCGACGATGCCAAAATAGCCCTGCTCGCCGGCGCGGCTCAGATTGAAGCCCACAAGGCCGTAGCCGATGGCGTCGTCCTCTTCCGCCGAGAACGGCTTCGGGTCGATCCACTCCACCTGCACCATGCCGTCGGAGTACTGTTGATAGCGCGCCAGGAGTTCGTTGACCCGGTCCGCGTAGATCCGGACCTCGGCGGCCTCGTTTATGAAGGCGCTCGAGAGAAACACACGAATGGTGATCGGCTCATCGACATTGCCGAGCACCGCTCTCGATGATGGCGAGACCGTGTAGATTCCGCCCTCGGACAGATCGATCCGCACGCCCTGGAACAGCATTGCGGAAACGGAGTTGAGGGCAATGAACAGGCCCAGCGAAAGCGCGATCGTGGCGGCGGTCCTGTCACTGCCGACCTCGACGACCTGCCTGTTGATGAACAGGAACAGCAGCGTCAGCAGCGCAAAGAATACGATGGCCCCAAGGTCAAGCACGCCGCGGGCGATGTTACCGAAATGCGTGAGGAACGAGAACGACGCGAGAAGATCGACGAAGGTTGGCGATGCCCAGCCGGTAACCTGGTTGAGTACGAAGTCGAAGCCCGTGGCGAGCAGAAGGAAGCAGATGGTGATGCCATATACGAATGCAATCACCTGATTACTGGACAGAGCCGATGCACAGGACGCAGCTGCGAGCAGCGCGCCAGCCATCAGGAAGCTGCCGATATAGCTTGCCACGATGACCCCGTTGTCGGGGTCTCCGAGGTAGTTGACCGTGATCCAGATCGGGACCGTCAGCAGCAGATTGACGCCTATGAACGCCCATGCCGCCAAGAACTTGCCGGTTACCGCTTCCCACGGCGTGACCGGCAGCGTGAGGAGAAGTTCGATCGTTCCCGACCGGCGTTCCTCGGCCCAGAGGCGCATGGAGACCGCCGGGATCAGAATGACGAACAGCCACGGGTGGAAGTCGAAGAACGGGGTCAGATCGGCCTGGCGCCGGTCCATGAAGCCGCCGAATGCGAACGTGGCCGCAGCAGCCGCCACCAGGAATGCAATGATGAACACATAGGCGAGCGGTGTCGCGAAATAGGCCGCGAGCTCCCTACGGGCAATCGCAAGGGTTACCTTCATCGCGGCTACTGCGCCTTCGCGGTCGTGAGGCGACGGAACACATCATCGAGGGTCCCGACGATTGCCTGCACATCGGTGGGGCTTATCTTATTCGCCGCGAGCGCCTGGACGACGGCGTCCGCAATGAAGCGCCCGTCCTTGGGACGCACCAGCAGCAAACGCGCCCCGTCCCCCTTCGGGCCTGCTTCCACGCCCTTCACCATCGGGAGGGCACGGAGAACCTTCATCGCACGATCGTGGTCGGCGGGCTGGACCCGCAGCGAAACGGAGTTGAAATCAGGCGATCGGGCGTGCAGCTGCGCCGGCGTTCCGTCGCTCACCAGACGGCCGTGGTCGATGATGATCGCGCGATCGCAGACCGCATCCACCTCTTCGAGGATGTGGGTCGATATGATGATGGCCTTCTGGTCCCCCATCGACCGGATGAGGTCGCGGACCTCATGCTTCTGGTTGGGGTCGAGGCCGTCCGTCGGTTCGTCGAGGATCAGGACCTCGGGGTCGTGAAGTATGGCCTGCGCAAGGCCGACGCGCCGACGAAAGCCCTTGGACAGCGTCTCGATCCGGCGGTGCAGCACTTCCTGAAGTGCCATCCGATCAATCGCCCTGGAAACCATTTCGCGGCGGCTCCCCGCGGGGATTCTCCGTGTCCGACCGACGAAGTCGAGCAACCCTTCAGGCGTCATGTCACCGTACAGCGGCGAGCCCTCAGGTAGATAGCCAAGCTTCCGCTTGGCGCTGATCGGGTTGACCCGGATGTCCTCGCCGGCGATCGAGGCGGTGCCGGCCGTCGGCTTCAGGAAGCCCGCGATCATCTTCATGGTAGTCGACTTGCCCGCGCCGTTCGGTCCGAGGAAGCCAAGCACTTCGCCCTTGGCAACGGAGAAGTTGATGTCATCGACCGCGACGACGGCGCCAAACTCCTTGCGCAGGGAGCGGACTTCAACCAGCGAGGCCATGGATTAGACGTCGTCCCCGATCACCCCGCTGCCGAGCGGCTACGCTTAGCTACCGGGATCGTCCGTTGAATACAAGACCGGCCCCGACCGAACGTCGTGCGCCGAGCAATGAGTTTGGCCCAGGCTCGAAACGACTGGCCGGCATCGCTAATGCCCGAAGCTCGCTCGATCGGCGGTAACGCCGACTCCCAAGGGATTCCCCACATCGGTGGTCTCCGTGACTGCCGCGCCCTTTATCCTCGAGACTGGCCCCAGACTGAACCGCCCCGGGTTTGTCGGAGGCTCCAACTCTTGAGAGGATGGAGCGATGGACAAGCAGCAGAGACGGAAGTTTTCGCCTGAAGTGCGCGAGCGCGCTGTTCGGATGGTGATCGAGCACCGGAGTGATCACGCCTCACAGTGGGC
>CAXNGA010000009.1:0-13660 GCA_964201375.1 Kaistiaceae bacterium | reverse complement strand
CCGCAAGGGCCACCTTCGCTTTGAATGCCGGGCTGTGGTTCCGGCGTGGTCGTCTCGTCATCGTCTCTCCTGTCCTGCTGCCAATCTCTGGCCGCGTTCAGGCAGAAACTCCACTCAACCCACTGTCCAGATTCCCCGAGCCAGCTCTCGCAGCCCAGTTCAAGTGCTCGGTGAAGGTAGCCATGGTCTGACCTTAGTGAGCGCAACCTGTGGTCGCCACAAGAGATTGCGAGCGGAGACGTGTGGAAGCGTTGCTTCGAAGGCGCGCGTTGGCCACATTGGGAGACCGCAACCAGCTACAGATAGGCATGACGCCCGACACACCGCAGAAGAAGGTCTTCAGCCGCCCCCGTGGGTGCCAGATGAACGTGTACCATTCCAAGCGGATGGCGGACGTGCTGGCGGATGAGTGCGCCACGACGGACGCTCCCGGGAAGGCCGACATCATCCTCCTCAACACCTGCCACATCCGCGACAAGGCCTCCGAGAAGGTCCGCACCGAGCACGGCCTCCTGCGGCAGCTCGAGGCGAAGGCCGCCGCGGGGGGCCGGTCGGTCACGGGCAGCGTTGCGCAGGCCGAGGGCGGGGAGATCGCGCGCCGGACGCCGGCCGCGGCCGATCTGGCCGCCGCCGAAGAATCCTCTCTCGTCGATCGCATCCGCGCCGTGCGGCCGGACATGGCGCTGTCGGGCGATTTCATCGTCGGCTTCCCCGGAGAATCCGAGGCGGATTTCGAGGAAACGCCGCGGCTGGTGGAAACCGTCACATACGCGTCGGCGTTCACGTTCAAATTCGGTCAGCGGACCGGCACGCTGGCTGCATCCCGCGAGCAGGTGCCGGAGGATGCGAAGAACGACCGGCTTTACCGCCTGCGGGCGCTGATCGCCGATCAGCAGGCGGCTTTGAGCCAGTCGAGGAGCGGAATGAAGATGGACGTGCCGTTCGACAGACCGGAAAAGCGGCAGGGCCGGATCGCCGGGCGCTCGCCCCGGCTCCGGACGGCCCAGCTGATGGCGGCGCCCGACCTCATCGGAACCGTCCGCAGCGCTACCATCGACGCACTCGGCACCAACACAATGTCCGGCTTCCCTGCGGATGCGCGGACCTTCGAGGAGGCTGTTTGACCCCGCCGCGCTCCCGCACCGCCGCCCCCGCCCCGATCGAGCTGCGGCCCGACGCGACCCAGATCAACGTCGCCTTCGACAGCAACCGCCTCGCGGTCGCACTCTTCGGCGAGTTCGACCAGAACCTTGCCATGATCGAGCAGCGCTTCGGCGTGGAAGCGGTGGCGCGTGGCAACCAGGTGCAGATCAGCGGCCCTGCGCATGACTGCGCCAAGGCCCGTCTCGCCCTCGACATGCTCTACACGCGCCTCGAGCAGGGCCACGACATCGAGCCCGGCGACGTGGACGGCGCGATCCGGCTGGCGGAAGCGGCGGACGCGCAGATGAACCTGCCGACGCTGGAACCGAAGAGCCGGCTGTCGATGGCGCAGATCGCAACGCGGCGGAAGGTCGTCATGGCGCGGTCGCTGGCGCAGGATGCCTACATCCGCGCCATGGACTCGGCGGAACTCGTCTTCGGCGTCGGTCCCGCCGGCACGGGCAAGACCTACCTTGCCGTCGCCTATGCCGCCGCAATGCTCGAGAACGGGCTCGTCGCGCGCCTGATCCTGTCGCGGCCCGCGGTCGAGGCGGGCGAGCGCCTCGGCTTCCTGCCGGGCGACATGAAGGAGAAGGTCGATCCCTATCTCCGCCCGCTCTACGACGCGCTCTACGACATGATCCCGGCCGAGAAGGTCGAGCGCGGGCTTGCGTCGGGCGCGATCGAGGTGGCTCCGCTCGCCTTCATGCGCGGCCGCACGCTCGCCAATGCCGCGATCATCCTCGACGAGGCCCAGAACACCACGCCGATGCAGATGAAGATGTTCCTGACCCGCCTCGGCGAGGGATCGAAGATGTTCGTGACCGGCGACCCGACCCAGGTCGATCTGCCGGAAAGGCAGAGTTCGGGCCTGGGCGAGGCGCTCGACCTCCTCCGCGACGTGCCAGAAATCCGGCAGATCCGGTTCACCGACGCCGACATCGTCCGCCATCCGCTCGTGGCGCGCATCGTGCGGGCCTATGAGGCCCGCGACCGGAAGGCCCGCGGCGGCGATGGATAGCAATTCGGATGCCGGCGCCGACATCGCCATTGCTATCGAGGGCGGCGACTGGCCGGACGAGCCAGCTCTGGACGCGCTGCTGAAGGCGGCCGCAGAGGCGGTGGAGAAGACCCTCGGCGAAGATTTTTCCGGCCGCGAACTGTCGCTCCTCTTCACCGACGACGCGGAGATCGGCGGGCTCAACGCAGACTGGCGCGGCAAGCCCAAACCCACGAACGTCCTGTCGTTTCCGGCCGCCATGATGCCCGGGGCGGACGCTCCGCCGCTGGGCGACATCGCCTTCGGCTACGAGACCGTACGCCGGGAGGCCGAGGAAGCGGACTTGACGATGGCCGACCATATCTCCCATCTTTTCGTCCACGGCCTCCTGCACCTCCTCGGGTATGACCACGAGGTGACCGCAGAGGCCGAGGCGATGGAGCGGCTCGAGGTCGCCATCCTCGCTCGGCTCGGTATCGCCGACCCCTATGCGGGCAGCGAGCCGGAGCCCCACTGACAGGCGGCGCAAACTGACATGAACGATCGCAAAGACACGCCCATGGCCGGCATTGAGCCGGCCCCCGAGCCCCTCCCTAGTAGTCCGTTCCCGTTTGCCCGGCCGGAAGCGGCCGAACGCCCTGCAGATACCTGGCTCGACCGGCTCCGTGCCGCGGTCGGACTCCGCAGTTTCACCGCCCGCGAAGAGCTCGAGGAAGCGCTGGAGGAGGCGAGCACCGACGGCGCGTTCGCGCCCGAGGAACGGGCGATGCTGTCGAACGTCCTGGGCCTGCGCGAAATCCGCGTGGCGGACATCATGGTCCCGCGCGCAGATGTCGAGGCCGTCGACATCGATGCGACGCTGGGTGAGCTGATGGCCGAGTTCCGCGAGAACAGCCATTCGCGCATGCCGGTCTACCGCGAGTCCCTCGACGAGCCGGTGGGCATGGTCCACCTGAAGGACCTCATGCTGTACCTCGCGAGAACCGCTGCGGTGCCGTCGCGTGAGAAGGCGCCGCCGTCCGTCGACCTCACCCGCGTCGATCTCAGCCAGACCGTGGGCGAAGCCGGGCTGGTGCGGAAGGTGCTGTTCGTCCCCGCATCGATGCCGGTGGCAAAGCTGCTTACGACGATGCAGACCGCGCGGATGCAGATGGCGCTCGTCATCGACGAGTTCGGCGGAACCGACGGCGTCGTGTCGCTGGAGGATGCGGTCGAGACGATCGTCGGCGACATCGAGGACGAGCACGACGAGGACGAGCCGGAGGTCGCGCCGGACGGGAACGGCGCGTTCGTCGCCGACGGCAGCGCGAGCGTGGAGGAGGTCGCAGCCGCCGTCGGCGGTGAACTCGGCAGGGACCGCGACGAGGACGAGGTCGAGACGATCGGCGGGCTCGTCTTCAGCCTCCTCGGCCGCATTCCTTCACCGGGAGAGACCGTCGTCGTCCCCGGCGGCTACGAGGTCCACATCCTCGATGCCGACCAGCGCCGGATCCGCAGGCTCCGCATCAAGCGCACGGCGCCGCTACCTGCCGCTCCCGACAGCACGGGGGAAGCGGACGGGAACGAGCCCCGGGCTGCCTCCCGCGCTTGACGCCCGCGCAATAGTCCCGCACTCCGGGCTCCTTGGTCGATTCCGATTCGCGGGGCCGGGCACCGATGGGCCGACTGGCCGATTCGATCATCCTGCTCTGGGGCTGGCGCCGGTTGCTTCTGGCGATCGTCGCGGGCGCGGTCACCGCGCTTGCGCTTGCCCCGTTCGACCTCGTTCCGGTCGCGCTCCTCACCATCCCTGTTCTGGTCTGGCTCATCGACGGGTCGACGCCGCCCGTCGGAACCGGCTTCCTGCGGCGGCTCCTGCCGGCCTTCGGCGTCGGCTGGGGTTTCGGCTTCGGCTACTTCCTCGCAGGCCTGTGGTGGATCGGCGTCTCGTTCCTGGTGGACGGGGACACTTTCGCCTGGCTGATGCCGTTGGCCGTGGTGGTCTTCCCCGCCCTTCTCGGCATCTTCTGGGGCGCCGGCACTGCCGTCGCGCGGCTGTTCTGGAGCGATGGCTGGCCGCGAATCCTCGTGTTTGCCATCGCCATGACGGCCGTCGAATGGCTGCGCGGGCACATCCTCACCGGCTTCCCGTGGAATGCTTTCGGCTACGCGCTGATGCCGGAGCCGATGCTGATGCAGTCGGCGGCAGTCGTCGGCGTCTGGGGGATCACGCTCCTCGCCTTCCTCGTCTTCGCCGCTCCCGTTCTCCTGGTGCGGACCGGCGAGCGGGGACGGGTGACGGCGCTCGTCTGCATCGTCCTCCTCCTCGCCGCCGACGCTGGCTACGGGGTTCTCCGCCTCCGCAATGCTTCCGACGATACCGTCGCCGGGGTCCGCCTCCGCATCGTGCAGCCCGGCATCGACCAGCGCGACAAGGACGATCCGGCCCGCTGGCCGGAGAGTTTCCGCCAGACGCTCCTGCTCAGCGACGGGCCGGCGGCACAGCCGGTCACCCACGTCATCTGGCCCGAGACCGCCGTCCCCTACATCCTGACGGAATCGCCGCAGCAGCTTGCGGCGATCGCCGGCATGCTCGATCCGGGCATGGTGCTGCTGGCAGGCGCGCCGCGGGCGGACCAGCCGGACGAGAACGGCGACCGGGCAGTGACCAACTCCATCCTCGTCATCGAGGATGGCGGCGTGATCGTCGATTCGTACGACAAGGTCCACCTCGTCCCGTTCGGCGAATACCTGCCGCTGAAGGACCTCCTGGAAGGGATCGGCCTCCGCCAGCTCATCTCGCTGCCGGGCGGCTTCGCGGCGGGGGTGCAGCGGCGCAGCATCGTTGCCGGCACGGCGCCGGCCTTTGCGCCGCTCATCTGCTACGAGGTCATCTTCCCGAACGCGGTCGTGCCGGAGGGCGATCGACCCGGCTGGCTGCTCAACGTCACCAATGACGCCTGGTACGGCGACACGCCGGGACCGCGGCAGCATCTGCGCCAGGCGATCGTCCGGGCGGTGGAGGAAGGGCTCCCGCTGGTGCGCGCCGCCAACACGGGAATCTCGGCGATCGTCGATCCCTATGGGCGGATCGTCGCGAGCCTCGACCTCAACGAGACGGGCGTGATCGACGGTGATCTGCCCGCAGCACTGCCACGTGCAACCTATGCACGATTCGGCGATACGATTCCGGCCGCACTCGCCATCGTGCTCGCGATCCTCGCGGGGTTGGGTAGAATGACGCAGACAAGACGGTCGGATTGACACCCTGTATCCGCTGCCCGTAAAGCCGCCGCATCCTCCCCGGAGGCTCGGGGAGACTGGCGGCGTCGGAGCACTTCCAGATGAGTCAAGCTATGGCAGCCACCAAGAAGCCCAATCCGATCGACATCCATGTCGGTGGTAGGGTTCGACTGCGACGTATGATGCTGGGCATGAGCCAGGAAAAGCTCGGTGAGCAGCTCGGCATCACGTTCCAGCAGATCCAGAAGTACGAAAAAGGCACGAATCGGATCGGCGCCAGCCGCCTGCAGAATATCGCCATTGTCCTGTCCGTCCCGGTCGGCTTCTTCTTCGACGGCGCCCCGGGTCCGGGCGACGTCGCCGCTCCCGATTCCAAGAGCGGGAGCTACGTGGTCGACTTCCTTTCGAGTTCGGAAGGGCTCCAGTTGAACCGCGCCTTCGTTCGCATTGCCGACGCCCGTGTCCGCCGCCGGGTAGTCGATCTCGTCCGCGCCCTTGCCGGCGACATGACGGAAGCCTGACATCTGACGGCGACCGATTGACGCTGCTGGTGCCCATGGCCCTCGGGGCACCCGCATCCCCACCTGCGTATCGCCGACCTTTCAACTCAAGCGAGTGCCAATCTTGCGATCGTCCTATATCTTCACGAGCGAATCCGTCTCCGAGGGCCATCCGGACAAGGTCTGCGATCGCATCTCGGACACGATCGTCGATGCCTTCATCGGCGCCGAGCCGGAAGCCCGCGTCGCCTGCGAGACGCTGGCGACGACGAACAGGGTGGTGATCGCGGGCGAAGTCCGCGGCCCCAGCGAGATCGCCGAGAATCCGGAGTACATCGTCGAGCTGACGCGCGGCGCGATCCGCGACATCGGCTACGAACAGGACGGCTTCCACTGGAAGACGGCCGACATCGAGGTCCTCCTGCACGGCCAGTCGGCCGACATCGCCCGCGGTGTCGACGCGGCCGGCAACAAGGACGAGGGCGCGGGCGACCAGGGCATCATGTTCGGCTACGCCTGCCGCGAGACGCCGGAGTTCATGCCGGCGCCGATCTTTTACGCCCATCGCATCCTGCACGACCTCGCGAAGGCCCGGCACTCGGGCAGCGCCCCGGAGCTCCAGCCGGACGCCAAGAGCCAGGTCACCATCCAGTACCGCGACGGCAAGCCGGTCGGCGCGACGGCAATCGTCGTGTCGCACCAGCACACGTACGATATGTCCTCCGAGGACATGAAGCATCTGATCGAGCCCTATGTGACGGCCGCGCTGCCGGAGGGCTGGATCTCGAAGGACACGGTCTGGCACGTCAACCCGACCGGCAAGTTCCTCATCGGCGGCCCGGACGGCGACGCCGGCCTCACCGGCCGCAAGATCATCGTCGACACCTATGGCGGCGCGGCTCCCCATGGCGGCGGCGCCTTCTCGGGCAAGGACCCGACCAAGGTCGACCGCTCGGCAGCCTATGCGGCGCGGTACCTTGCCAAGAACGTCGTCGCCGCCGGCTTCGCCGACCGCTGCACGATCCAGCTCGCCTACGCGATCGGCGTGTCCGAGCCCGTATCGGTCTATGTCGACCTGCACGGCACGGGCACCGTCGACGAGGACCGCGTCGAGAAGGCGATCCGCGACGTGATGCGCCTCACCCCGCGCGGCATCCGCGAGAAGCTCCACCTCAACCGGCCGATCTACGCCCGCACGTCGTCCTACGGCCATTTCGGCCGGGCCCCGGATGCCGATGGCGGCTTCTCATGGGAACGGACCGACCTCGTGGCCGACCTCCGGACCGCGCTGCGCTGACCCCGGCGCCATTGGCCGAAAGCGTGGATCATCCCCACCGACGCCTGCACGGGCGCCGCAAGGGTCGCCCGCTCAGTCCGACCCGGAGCGCGCTCGTCGCGGACCGTGGCGCGTTGCTCCTCCTCGACCTGTCGCAGCCGGCCCCCGCCGATCCGCGGTCGCTCTTCCCCGTGCCGGTGCGCGAGGTGCGGCTCGAGGTCGGCTGCGGCGGGGGCGAGCATCTCATCCATGAGGCGCTCGCGGCCCCAGGCGCCGGCTTCATCGGTATCGAGCCGTTCGAGGAGGCGTTCGGCAAGATCGTCGCCGGCGTCGAGGCGGCCGGGCTGAAGAACGTGCGGCTGTTCGCCGACGACGCGGCCCTCGTCCTCGACTGGCTGCCGCCCCGGTCGCTCGGCCGGGTCGATGTTCTCTACCCCGATCCGTGGCCGAAGCGGCGGCACTGGAAGCGCCGCTTCGTGTCGGACGAAAACCTCGACCGCATGGCGCGGGCTCTCCGTCCCGGCGGCACGTTCCGCTGTGCCTCCGACATCCCGGCCTACATCGACTGGGCGCTGCTCCGCACCACGCCCCGCACGGACTTCCGCTGGACCGCAGCGCGCGCCGACGACTGGCGGAAGCCATGGGCCGGCTGGCCCGGCACGCGCTACGAGGGCAAGGCGCTCAAGGCCGGCCGCGTGCCGGCCTACCTCGTGTTCGAGCGGTCGTAGCGGCCCTCACCGACGGGCGGGAGTTCATCGCCGCCTTTCCCCGGATGGGACGGCGGTCCTATAAGGCGGCATGTCCGAAGCCGCCGCCCAAAAAGCCGAATCGGCCGGCGGCCTCCGCCGGGTCGGCCTGTCGGTGCTGAAGCTCGCGCAGTTCCGCAACTATGCCGCCCTGACGCTGCGGCTCGGGCCGGAGCCGGTCGTCCTGACCGGGCCGAACGGCGCGGGCAAGACCAATCTCCTGGAAGCGGTGTCGTTCCTGTCGCCGGGGCGCGGCCTCCGGCGGGCGAAGCTCTCCGAAGTCGCGCGGCATCCCGGCGACGGCAGCTGGGCGGTCGCCGCCACGCTGCGCGGCCCCGACGGCGACACCGAGGTCGGCACCGGCCTCGCGCTCTCCGCCGACGGGCCGGAGCGGCAGCGTTCCGTGCGGGTGAACCGAACTGCGGCGCAAGGCAGCCAGGCGCTGCTCGACCTCTGCCGCGTCGTGTGGCTCACGCCGGCGATGGACGGGCTCTTCACGGGCGCCGCCTCCGATCGGCGGCGGTTCCTCGACCGCCTCGTGCTGGCGCTCGATCCGCTGCATGGCGAGCGGGTCAACGCGTATGAGCGCGCCATGCGCAGCCGGAACCGGCTGTTCGAGGAGGGCCGCACCGACACGCGCTGGTTCGCCGCGATCGAGGCGCAGATGGCGGAGCTCGCCGTGGCGGTCGCCGCCGCGCGGCGCGAATGCATCGCGCTGCTCGTGGACGCGATCGCGGCGCAGCCGGTCGATGGGCCCTTCCCCGCCGCCGTGATCTCCGTCGCAGGCACCGTGGAGGCGCTCCTTGCCGGCGCCACGGCGACCGAAGCCGAGGACCGCGTGCGCGAGGAGCTCGCCTCCGGCCGCCCGGCCGACCGCGCGGCGGGACGCTCGCGCAGCGGGCCGCATCTCTCCGACCTCGTCGTCGTCCACGGCCCGAAAGCCGCACCGGCGGAGGAGTGTTCCACCGGCGAGCAGAAGGCGCTCCTCATCGGCATCGTGCTGGCCCATGCGCGGCTGACCGCGCAGCTGACGGGAGACACGCCCATCGTCCTCCTCGACGAAGTCGCCGCCCATCTCGACGGCGCGCGGCGTGCGGCGCTGTTCGGCATCCTCCTCGACCTTGGCGCGCAGGTGTGGATGACGGGCACGGAGCCGGGTCCGTTCGAGGCGCTCGGCGGCAAGGCCCAGTTCTACCGCGTCGAGGACGCGACGGTTGGGCCGAAGGCGGGCGCATAGAGCCGGCAGCGGCCCCGCCGAGCGCGTTCGCTCCACTGCCCCCGAGGGTGACAGCGTCTGGTCGAGGATGCGCCCGGCTCGGGCCCGTTGGCGACCACGTGCGACGGTGGAGGAGAACCCGTTCCGCAAGCCTGGTGGAAAGCGAGGCTCCGGCAGGGGTTTTCGCGGGTTCCGGGGGGCGCAATTCCGCGCGGGATGCCCTATATAGAATGAATGATTCTGGAAGTGCCGCCGGGCCGCGGAAATCCGCCGTTTTCCGCCCCTTCCACCAGGCGCTTCCCGCCCGTCCGCAACAGCCTTTCCGAGCCCGCATGACCGACCTTCAGCCGGCCACTCCCGACGCAAACGGTTACGACGCCGATTCCATCAAGGTTCTCAAGGGCCTGGATGCGGTGCGGAAGCGGCCGGGCATGTACATCGGCGACACCGATGACGGGTCGGGTCTCCACCACATGATCTACGAGGTGGTGGACAACGCCATCGACGAGGCGCTCGCCGGCCATGCCGACGAGGTTTATGTCGCGCTGAACGCGGACGGCTCGGTGACGGTCCGCGACAATGGCCGCGGCATTCCCGTCGACATGCACAAGGGCGAAGGCGTGTCGGCGGCCGAGGTCATCATGACCCAGCTCCACGCCGGCGGGAAATTCGACCAGAACTCCTACAAGGTTTCGGGCGGCCTCCATGGCGTCGGCGTGTCGGTGGTCAACGCCCTGTCGTCGTGGCTCGACCTCACGGTCTGGCGCAGCGGCCACGTCCACAACATGCGCTTCTCGGACGGCGTGCCCGACGGGCCGCTCCGGGTGACCGGGCCGTGGACCGGCCGCTCCGGCACCGAGGTGACGTTCTTCCCGTCGCCGAAGACGTTCACGATGGTGGAGTTCGACTACGGGACGCTGGAGCATCGCCTACGCGAACTCGCCTTCCTCAACTCGGGCGTCCGCATCGTGCTGGCGGACAGGCGCGGCGTCGAGCCGAAGACCGAGACGCTGCACTATGACGGGGGCCTGGAGGAATTCGTCCGCTGGCTCGATCGCGCCAAGAAGCCGCTGATGCCGGCGCCGATCTACGTCACGGCCGAGCGTGCGGGCATGACGGTCGAGGTCGCGATGTGGTGGAACGATTCCTACCACGAGAACGTGCTGGCCTTCACCAACAACATCCCGCAGCGCGACGGCGGCACCCATCTTGCCGGCTTCCGCGGCGCGCTGACGCGCCAGGTGACGTCCTACGCCGAGAAGCAGCCGACGGCGAAGCGCGACAGGGTCTCGCTCACCGGCGACGACTGCCGCGAGGGCCTCACGGCCGTCCTGTCGGTGAAGGTGCCGGATCCGAAATTCTCGTCGCAGACCAAGGACAAGCTCGTCTCGTCGGAGGTCCGCCCGGTCGTCGAGGGCGCTCTCAACGAGGCGCTCGGAGAGTGGTTCGAGGAGAACCCCGCCGTCGCGCGGATCGTCGTCGCCAAGGTGGCGGAGGCTGCCGCAGCGCGGGAAGCCGCGCGGAAGGCGCGCGACCTGACGCGCCGGAAGGGCGCGCTCGACATGGCATCCCTCCCGGGCAAGCTCGCCGACTGCCAGGAACGCGATGCCTCCAAGGCCGAACTGTTCATCGTCGAGGGCGATTCCGCAGGCGGTTCGGCCAAGCAGGGCCGGCACCGCGAGAACCAGGCCGTCCTCCCGCTGCGTGGCAAGATCCTCAACGTCGAGCGCGCCCGCCTCGACAGGATGCTGTCGAGCGCCGAGATCGGAACGCTCATCACCGCGCTCGGCACGGGCATCACGGTCGGCGAGGAGAAGTTCGACCTCGCCAAACTCCGCTACCACAAGATCATCATCATGACGGACGCCGACGTCGACGGCGCCCACATCCGCACGCTGCTGCTGACGTTCTTCTACCGCCAGATGCGCGAGCTGCTCGATGCCGGGCACGTCTTCATCGCGCAGCCGCCGCTCTACAAGGTCAAGCGCGGCTCGTCCGAGCAGTACCTCAAGAACGAGGCGGCGCTGCAGGAGTTCCTGGTCTCCTCCGGCGTCGAAGGCGGCACGCTGCGCCTTGCCGACAACGAGATCATCGGCGGTGCCGATCTCCTCTCGGTGGTCGGGGACGCCCGCGCCTTCGCCGGCATCCTCGAAGGCCTGCCGCAGCGCTACAGCCGCGACCTCGTCGAGCAGGCGGTACTCACCGGCGCGCTGGACCCCGCCATCTATGGCGACCTCGTCCTGGAGGCCGACATCGCCAACAGGCTCGCGGCGCGGCTGGACGCGGTGGCGGAAGAAACCGAGCGCGGCTGGACCGGCAGCCCCGGCCATGGCGGCCTCATCTTCGAGCGCACCGTGCGCGGCGTGACCGAGCGCGCCGTGCTCGATTCGGCCCTCATCGATTCCGCGGACGCACGCCGCCTCAATGCCCGGTCGAACCGCCTGCGCGAGGTGTTTTCGGGCGCGGCGGCCTTCACCCGGAAGGACGCCACGACGATCGTCTACGGTCCGCGCACGCTGATGGAAGCCGTCTTCTCCGCCGGTCGCAAGGGCGTCTCGATGCAGCGCTACAAGGGCCTTGGCGAAATGAACGCCGACCAGCTGTGGCAGACGACGCTCGACCCCAATGAGCGCTCGCTCCTCCAGGTGCGGCTCCGCGAGGGCGACGAGGCGGATTCGCTGTTCGCCCAGCTGATGGGCGAGGACGTCGAGCCGCGCCGCGACTTCATCCAGGCCAACGCGCTGAACGTCGCCAATCTCGACGTCTAGCCATCGAATTCCCGCCTCGACTCGTCTCCACCGGGCTTGCCCCCGTGAGGGGCTTCCGCCCGCCTACTCCACCCGCTCCCAGCCCCTGGGCCCGAGCCGCTCCTGGGGGCGGAAGCGGGTCTTGTAGTCCATCTTGGCGGAGCCATCGACCCAGTAGCCGAGGTAGACGTAGGGAAGGCCGCGCTTCCGGGCGCGGCGGATGTGGTCGAGGATCATGAACGTGCCGAGGCTGCGCTGGTCGTAACCGGGGTCGAAGAACGAGTAGACCATGGACAGACCGTCGCTCATCACGTCGGTCAGCGCGCAGGCGACCGGGCGGCCCTCGCCGCGTCCCGTCACGCCGCTCTCCGGGCCGCGGAAGCGGTACTCGACCAGCATCGTGTTGACGTGCGTGTCCTCGACCATCATGGCGTAGTCGAGCACCGACATGTCGGCCATGCCGCCGCGCGCGTGGCGGCTGTCGAGGTAGCGGCGGAAGAGGGCGAACTGCTCCGACGACGGGTTCGCGGCCAGTTCGGCGCCGACGAGATCGGCATTGGCGTTTACGACACGCGTCAGCGACCGTCTCGGCCGGAACGCACCCGCCACCACGCGCACCGAGACGCATGACCGGCAGCTCTCGCAGGCCGGACGGTAGGCGATGTTCTGGCTGCGGCGGAAGCCGCCCTGGGTGAGGATGTCGTTCAGTCCCGCCGCCCGGTCACCGACGAGATGGGTGAAGACCTTCCGCTCCTCGTGGCCGGGGAGATACGGGCAGGGGGACGGCGCGGTGAGGTAGAACTGCGGTGTGTCGGTCTGGTGCTTGGTCATCGGGCGGCGGTTCGCCGGCGAAGGTTTGCGCTACGATAGACCCTGATCGGTTCCCTTGGGAACGGCCTTGTCGACACCTCAGAGCGCTTCCCGGGCCCTGAGCCGTTCAGCCACCACCGGCGCGAAATAGGTGAGCACGCCGTCGGCGCCGGCGCGCTTGAAGGCAAGAAGGCTCTCCATCATCGCCCGCTCGCCGTCGATCCAGCCGTTCTGCGCGGCGGCCTTGATCATCGCGTACTCGCCCGACACCTGGTAGGCGAAGGTCGGTACGCCGAAGGTCTCCTTCACGCGGCGGACGATGTCGAGATAGGGCATCCCCGGCTTCACCATCACCATGTCTGCACCCTCGGCGATGTCGAGTTCGGTCTCGCGCAGCGCCTCGTCGCTGTTCCCGGGGTCCATCTGGTAGGTGCGCTTGTCGCCGACGAGCGCCTTTGCCGTACCGATCGCGTCGCGGAACGGGCCGTAGAAGGCGGAAGCATATTTCGCCGAATAGGCGAGGATCTGCGTGTCGGTGAAGCCGGCGCCATCGAGCGCGTGGCGGATGGCGCCGATGCGGCCGTCCATCATGTCGGACGGGGCGATGACGTCGGCGCCCGCCTCCGCCTGGAGGACGGCCTGCAGCCGCAGCATGTTCACGGTCGCGTCGTTCACGATGGTCTCGCCGACGAGGAGGCCGTCATGTCCGTGGCTCGTATAAGGGTCGAGCGCCACGTCGGTGATGATGCCGATCTCCGGCACCGCCGCCTTGATGGCGCGCGTCGCCCTGCAGACGAGGTTGTCCGGGTTGAGCGCCTCCGTCGCCGCCTCGTTCCGCCGGCCGGTTGGCGTGTAGGGAAAGAGCGCGAGCGCGGGGATGCCGAGTTTTGCGGCCCGCTCGGCATCGCGAACCGCCTCGTCGACGGTCAGGCGCTGCACGCCCGGCATCGACGGCACGTCCACGCGGCTCTTCGCGCCCTCGATGACGAAGACCGGCCAG
>CAXNGA010000008.1:0-13677 GCA_964201375.1 Kaistiaceae bacterium | reverse complement strand
CAAGGCTTGCTGAGATCGCTGCCCGCCCGGCACCGGGCCCGACGGCGCTGGAACTCCTCGTTGCGCGCGCGATGAACTGCCCGGGCTGCGACTTCGGCGGGGCGAACTTCAAGCGCGCGGACCTTACCGGAGCGAACCTCGCCGGCGCCAACCTCGCAGGCGCCAATCTTCACGAGGCCACTCTCCGCAACGCCAATCTCGCCGGCGCCAATCTGGCGGGCGCGAACCTGAACGCCGTCAACGGGAGGCAGGCCCAGTTGAACGGAGCCGACCTGACCGGGGCCATGATGTATCTTGCGACAATGGATGGCGCCAATCTGGAGGGTGCGAACCTGACGGAAGTGCTGGCCGGCCGGATCAGCCTCTCCAGTACCAACCTGACCAATGCCACGATGATTGCGATGGACCTGATAGACGCGCGCATCACCGACGCGAACATGCAGGGCGTCGATCTGCGGCTCACCCACGCCGAGAATGCTCAGTTGACCCGCTCCAACCTCACCGGCGCGATCGTGTCGGATACCGTCCTGGCCTATGTCTCTTTCATCAACGCGATCCTCGTCGGAGCCGACTTCCGCGGCGCTGACCTGATCCGGGCCAATCTCCGTGGAGCAGACGTCAGCAACGCGGACTTCTCGTTCGCCCGCCTCACCTTCGCCACCCTCGCCGACCTGACGGCGGAGGGCACGATCTGGACAAACGCCGCCCTACCCGGCGGCTTCCGTCCGAACTAGCCGACGGTTCGACAGCGCGTCGGATGTTGCTTCGCCTGCTACCCGCCGCCGATCACGGCGAGGACGCGAGCCTTTTCGCCAGGCCGGTCCAGGGGCGGTGGGGCCCGAACCTGCGGCTTCCGATCGAATGACAGCGCTGCCGCGCGGCAAGCGAAGCGACATCAGCCCGACCGAGCGCGGGCTGACACAGGCCCGCGTGTGCGTCATCGGTCCGGTCGGGGGCTACCCCGGCACTGCGCGGGACCGGTGCTCATGGGCGGACCCCGCGCTGGAGCTCTCCCGGCGGGGTAAGGGCGGCCCTGCGGGGCCGCGTGTCCTTGCAGCACACGGGCAATTCGACGCCCGACCACCAAGCGCTCCTGCCCGCGGCGGACCGCCAGCCGGACCTCGCCGACGCCGCGATGACCTCCGTCGTGGCGCAATCTTCGGCCGTACCCCGGACAAGCCAGCGCCAAGAACACGCGCCCGGCAAATCCACCGATACGCCACATAGCCCCAAACGAAGGCGAGCTTCACGCGAGCCCTGCGCGGCGATCGCCGCTCTCCAGCTCCCGAGCATGAAACTGCGGGGGCCAATCAGAATCCGACGCCATCAAGCGTCGGCCTGCTATGGCCGTCGGACGGTGATGCCCCGATCGGCCCGAAATTCGTCAGGCAGCTGGAACGTGCCCTGCCACAGGCCGATGCGTTCGGCCCGGGCTGCCGCTTCGATCGCAGCGTATTCCGGCATCTCGTCGGCGACGGCGATCGCGAAACCAGACCGGACCATGCGCTCGTTGAGGCTGACGCCGTCCTGTTCGCAAAGGGACAACACGCGACCGAACGGGTCGGGCGGGCGCACGGCTGTGCAAGTCACCGGTCCTTCGCCGAGGAGCGTCTCAAGCTGGCGCACCACGGCGGGCCAGCACTCCCAGCGCTGTCGATCGATCTGGCACACCTGAGGGGGCTCTACCGTATCTATCCCGTAGAGAAGAATTCGGGTCGTACCGACAAGGATCACATCCCCCTCGACGGCCTCCGCAGTACCGGCATAGACCCCCTCGGGGAGCGGCGCTGGCGCCGCCTCAGCCGCTGGCGGCGTAGCAGGGGGGGGAGCAGCAGCAGCAGGATCAGCAGCAGCAGGAGCAGCAGGAGCAGCAGGAGCAGCAGGAGCAGCAGGAGCAGCAGGAGCAGCAGGAGCAGCAGGAGCAGCAGGAGCAGCAGCTATCTGTGCTTCCGCGGCCGGCACTTCGAGCTGCCGGGCAATCGGCTCCGGCGCCGCCGGAGTTGGTGTCTGAGCGGCTGGTGCTGGCGCGGGCGCCGCCGGCGCGGGCTGCGTCTCCACCGCCGCCGTTGTCGGCGCCGCAGGTTCCTCGCCTCCATCGCCGCACGCTGCAAGGAGCAGGAGCGTTGCCGGGATTGACACCATGAACAGCCGGTGGCGCAGGCGTGAAGCCATCACTTACTCCTCGGGAGATTCCCTCCCTGACCGGTCCGGATCGCCAGCGAACGACCCCAGCCGCCGCCACAGAACTCCGGACAGCGACCGCCGGACACCTGTGTTCCGGCCGGCCGCTGTCCAATCACCTAGCGATTCGCGGCTACGGCCGCTTCGGTCAGAATGCCGAATGCGTTTCCGAACGAATTCCGGGCATAGGTGCCGACCGCGGCGACCTGACGGTCGGTGAAATTGCTGAACGCGGGCATGTACGCGCCACCGCCGTAGAGGACCTGGCGAACGAGGAACATGTCCGCCGCGAGGAAGGAGCTGCCGACGAGACGCGGCGCCGCAGCCTGTCCAGGTGGCTGGCCCTGGCCCTCTGCGCCGTGACAACCCGAACAGTTGCGGCCATAGAGTATTGCACCCTCTGCCATGAGCTCGGTCATCAAGGCCGCTAGCGCCGGATCAGGCGCAGGAGCGGCGGCAGCGGCGGGCGCGGCCGGCGTGGCCGGCGGCGCGGGCTGTGCAATGGCGATCGCGGATGCCGCCACGAGGACAACTGCCCCCATTCCCAGAATCGCGGAGGCGTAACCACCCTTCTGCATGCATTTCTCCTAAGTGGCTGTTCCAACAGGGAGCACGGGTAGCCGTCTCCGCAGAGGATGGCCGATGTACCGGGAACCTCTTCCCGGTGAAGCCACTTAGCAGCTTCTGCCCTATCAGGGCTAGCTTCGAGTTCGTTCAACTCGGCAGCCAAGGGTGTGTGGTGCCCGACATCCGATCGCAGAACAGGGCACAGCCGTGTCTCAATTGCCCATCACAGCTGCTCTGGCGGTCTTTGCAGCGGTGCGCGCGGAGTGAAGGTGCTGGTATGACAAGGCTCGCCTGCACAAGGTCTCGATATCCTCGCCAGAGCCAGCCTCGGGCGCACGGCGAATCCCGCCGCCGGATTCCTGCGGAGACCGCATTCGAAGGTCACCTCCTAGTACAAGCCACAGGATCAACGCGCTAAGGTGCACAATGAGAATCTCGCTGGTCCTTTTTTTCGTGTTCGGCGCCGCCCTCTCCGGCTGCGGCGATGATCGAGCGGGCGCGGCCTCCCAGGCGAACGGGCAGGCTCCCCCGAACACTACTGCGACGCCACCCCCGCTGTTGCCGCTGGCCCGCCTGCCGGAAATGGCCAACGGGGCCGGTCGGACCATACCAGTGGGTCCTTCTGTTCCCCAAGCGGCACAGCCTGCCGCGATTGTCGAGAACGCGGTTCCCGATGCCAACGGCAACTACGTGGGCGTTGCAGATGTCGTGGAGGGAGACGTCATCCGATTCGGGCGAACGCGCATCATGCTCTACGGGATCGACACCGTTGAGCCACCGCAGGTCTGTTCCATTGCAGGGCGACCCTGGGAGTGCTCGCCGGCGACGATACGGCAACTCCAGACGATCGTGGCGGAGGGCCAGGTCACGTGCGCGCCGGTCGGCACCCCCGACTTCTTTGGGCGGATCCTTGCGCTGTGCGACGTGAACGGCGCAAGCGTCAATGCCCGCATGGTCAGAAGCGGGTTCGCGCTGGTGTGGCAGGACGAGATGCCGGAGTACCTCCCACTGCAGGAGGAGGCACGCCGGGAGGGTATCGGCCTTTGGCAGGGCACCTTCCAAGCCCCGCAGGAGTACCGCGAGAGCGTCGGGAATTCCGTGCGTCGCCCGTGACCGGGGGAAGGGAAGGTATCGCACTCCGCACTTCGCCGGTCGGGAACGCTGACTAGCTTGTACGGGACGCGTTCAAAGCCTGTCTTTCGGTCCGTCGCCTCGCACGCGAACTCTTCTTCGATCTGAGCCTTGTGTCCCGGGCCGCCGAACACCTCGTCGGCGAACTCGCCTCCAATCGCTATCGATCATAGCCGCGCCCTTGATGCGGCGTGTTGACGCGATCCAGCAGTTGCTTCACGGTGCTACCCGCGCTCGAAAGCGCAGGGAGACTTGCCACTGGGTTGTGCCGCGACAGAACGGCCGGCGGAAAGCTTCAGTCCAGGTGGATCGACGATACGCAGGCCATCGGCCGGCGCGAGAAGCAGAACAAAAAACAATCGTTCAAAACCAATCGGAGGGACTTTTCACGATGAATACTCGCACACGTGTCTTGATGATGACCGTTGCCGCGACCGCTCTTGGCTTCGCGTCCAACTCCTTCGCGCAGGTGCCGTTCGCGCCGACCACCCCGGAGCGACTCCTGAATGCCGATGCAGAGCCGCATAACTGGCTCATGGCCAGCGGCAACTGGAGCAACTGGCACTACTCCCATCTCAGCCAGATCAACCGCGACAACGTCGCAGACCTCCGGGTCGTCTATATGGCGTCGATCGGCGGTTGCGCGCGACCGCAGGTCGGCGATGCCGGGACTACCTGCAATGAAGCCGCGCAGCCCCTGGTCGAAAATGGAATAATGTACCTGAATGACAATCAGGGCCGGGTGATGGCTTTCGACGTCTCCAGCGGGGACCGGGCTTTGCCTCTCTGGCGTTTCGACCCTGAGAACATCACGAGAAGCACGGACAGAGGCATCGCTCTGTTTGGCGACTACGTGATCCAGTCGACCGACGATGCGCGCATCTTCGCCCTGGACAAGCAGTCGGGCGAGGTCGTGTGGGAGGTCGGAGCCCAGGAGCCGGTCGGACCAAACACCGCCGAGATGATCGCTACCCGCGCATTCTCCGGAACCGAAGGAGTGTACCACACCGCGGGCGGTCAGTCGATCATCACCGTCAGCCCGAGCGGAGCGGGCATCGGCTACATGGCCGCCTACAACGCCAACGATGGCCAGCTGATCTGGCGCACCTACACGATCCCGCAGCCGGGCGAGCCGGGATTCGGCACATGGCCGGGGGAGACATGGCGTTCAGGCGCCGCGATGCCGTGGGGCGCCCCCCCGGCGTTCGATCCGGCGACCAATCAGCTCGTCTTCGGCACTGGCGAGCCGTCGCCGGTCTATGATCCGGAGTTCCGTCCGGGCGATAACCTTTACTCGGTGAGCACGATGTCGCTCGACGCCGATACCGGCGAGCTTCAGTGGTACTTCCAGGAGGTTCCGAACGACCAGTGGGACTACGATTCGACGTCGAGCCGTATACTGATGACCGTCACCGATGCGGATGGCACGTCCCGTAGTGCGGTCAGCAACTGGCAGCGGAACGGCTTCCTCTACACGCTGGATCTACAGACCGGCGAGTTCATCCGTGCAGTCGCGCAACTCGACAACATCAACTGGACGGCGGGTATCGATGCGAAGACCGGCCTGCCGATCGAGTACACACCCGGCGGTGGTCTCCAGACCTACAACGTAGCCGGCCCGCGGCGGGGACGCGCCGAAGCTGACGCGCCGGCAGTTTGCGCGACCTGGGGCGGCGGCACGACCGGCATCTGGCCGGCCTCGTACGATCCGACCACAGGGATCACCTACAACACCAGAACGACGGGCTGCACCTATCAGACCATCATCCGCACCACGGACGAGGCATTCAACCCCCTCCAGCGCGAGGGTCTCGGAGGCCAGGTTCGTCAGGTCCAGGTAGACACGCAGTTCGCCCTTGTCGCGATCGACACGGTCGCGGGCACGGTGGTGAATACGTACCTCCGCGACCAGGGAATCCCGACGGATCGCCAGGCCGAAGTGGGCGCTCTGGCCACTGCCGGTGGCGTGGTCTTCACCGCCGGTGACGACGGCCGCGTCTCGGCGCACCATTCCGAAACGCTCGAGGAGCTGTGGTACTTCAATGCGGGCGCAGGCATGAAGGGCGGAATCATGAGCTTCGCGGTCGATGGCAACCAGTACATCGCCAAGATCGTCGGCGGCGACAATCCGAGCCAGTCCGGCATCCGACGGCTGATCATGCCGACTGCCATGCTCGTGGTCTGGGGCCTCTAGCCTTCGTCACGGAAGAGAAAGTCGGCGGGGGGAGCCATGCTTCCCCCGCCGCCTCTGGAGTGCCTATGAGACTCGTCCCGATCACCGTCATCATGGCGATCCTGCTGGCCACGTGTCCCCAGGCGCTGGCTCAGTCGCGAGCTCGGATATTCGATGTACCACTGGGCGCTCCGGTGAGCGCATTGCCCGCGAATGAGTGGGTCGAACCGTCGTGTGGGACTGATGGGGGGCCACCGTCGCTACGGCTGGACGGTTTCGAGGAGTTCGGGCGATGCGCCGTGGAGGACCAAACGGGTCTTCACGAGGTGTGGTTCATCTATGATGATGAATGGGAGTACGTCGCCCGCGCGTACCGCGACCCCGGCGAGATTGGCAGGTTTTCAGCAAACAAGTTCTTCGGGCAGCCAATCATCTCGTCAGTGCTGATCGATACCGACGGCATCATTCAGGGCTATCGCGTCGTCACCGATCCGCGTGCCCCTTCCGCGCTGCGCAGCGACGCTTATCTCTTGTTGACGGCGTTCAAGAGCCTGTTCGGCGAAGCGGAGTGGAGCTGCGCATTGCTGCCCCTGGTAGGGCGCGAAGAGCCGGTCGATGGGCGTTTCGTCAAGGAGGATTGCCACTCGGTGTCCGACGGCCGGTACATCCGCATAGTGGCGCGGCACCTGAGGAAACCGGGACAAGAGATATTCCAGGTTGCTCCGGAAGGCTATTTCGAGAGTTCCGCCCGACTCGAGGTCTACGTTCTATCGGCGGTCAGGGGTGCACCGTGTTGTCCGGCATCCGTGCTCCCGTGAGGTCGGCGCCCGCGAGATCGGCGCCCAGCAAAGTGGCACGTAACAGCCAAGCGCCGTTCATGTCTGTATCCCGCAAATCGGCCCCGCCGAGGTCTGCCCCCTCGAAGTTCGCGCCGCGCAGGATTGCACCAAAAAGGTTGACGTTCCGCAGATCCGAATCCGCGAAGTAGACCCGCTCGGCTCTAACGCCGCTGAGGTCCGCCCGGAACAATGCTGCCTCGCGGATGTCGGCATCATCGAGGATAGCGCCCGCAAGGCGCGCGTCGCTCAACCGCGCGCCCCAGAGGTCCGCCCCGACGAGGCTGGCGCCCTCGAGCACCGATCGGATCAGGACGGCGTTGCCCATCCGGGCGGCGTCGAGGGATGCGTTCGAGAAATCGGCGCCGGAGGCGGACGCCGCGAAAAAGAGCGCCTCAGTCAGCACTGCGCCGTTCAGCCTCGCTCCCGTCAGGTTGGCCCGGTTGAAATTGGCGTAGGCGGCGTTGGCGCCCGAGAGGTTCGCACCGCGAAGATCAGCGGCGTGGAACGAAACGTCCACCAGGTTGGCGTTGGATAGGTCAGCGCCGGCGAGATCGCGGCGCTTCAGACTCACCCCCGCAAGATCGCAGCCGGGACAATTCACAGTCTCGCCCGCCAGGAACGCCGCCTCGCGCTCCCCAACAATCTGTGAAAAGGCCGTACCGCCGCATGACACCCCGGCGACAAGAACGACCAGCGCTGCAAACACGCTTCCGACGCCCGCCGTCGCTGCGGCTCGCGACCGCTGGCGGAGCGGTGTCGTCCCTCGATTTCTCATCGGAACGTCGCGTTAGTCGCCCGGGATGTCGGGGCGGCGTCCATCGAGGACGGCTCAGTACTGGCGGCAGGTAGGCGCGTTTACATTGCCATCGAAGAACACCGCACAATTCTCCCGGGTGATCGTCCTGACACCCACGACGCTGTTCATGAGGAAATCCACCAGAGCGTCGATCTGCGCGGGGGTGAAATCGGCGCCCGCCAATACCGCCGGAGGCGCTCCAAGCGGAAGCCCATAGCATGGCGTCTGCGTATACGCACCGGCGAGATTGAACGGCATCCCGGTTGACGGCCGACCGCAAGCCAAGGTCTCCAGGAACTGATCCCTGCTAAGCCGTGAGGACCTCAGACTTGGACCCACGGGATAAGCGGGATCGCCGTCGCCGGCGGCAAGGGCACCGTGGCAGTTGAAGCAGCCGCCGAGCGACCAGAGGGCAGCGCCGTCGAGTTCCTGCGCCCCGCCCGGCATTGCGATGGCTGCCAGGAGGCCCCCGGCTGCGATGGCCATGGCCACCCGACCCAGCCGCAACCGGTTGCCGTTGGCAGAAGAGTGGTTCAGGGCGAACATACTGCAGGCTCCTTGATGATTGTCTTCAACAAGCTCGAAGCCCGGGACGGCCCGATCGCGCATTACCTGCTTGCCGTCCTCAGGCCCGCCGGGGCCACTCGGAAACGGTCCGCCGACGCGTACCTGCAGATCGACGCAGCCGGGAGCTAAATGTAGTCAATCCAACTCGGCGGACTATGTCAACCGGGCCGTGCACATATGGCCCCGGCCTCGTTCGGGGTCAGGCAACTGATGGATTGTCGATCAGCCGCAGCAGGGCCGGCAGGCCTGCATGGTCTTTGCATCTGCAAGATCAGCGCGCGCCCATTGGCCCATTGTATTACCCCTGACTGCCAACTGCGGCCTCCCGCGACGGATCGATGTCCTCCAGGAAGGCGTCGCGCCCCAGTTCCGGGTTGCGGCGCGGGCGCATATGCTGGAACCTCCGGGGCGTCCGGCGAGGCCGCTCTGGCCTGCACGCACAACAGGCACATCATGACGATCACCGAACGGCGCGCCGCAGCTTCGATCTTCGCCCTTGTGGCAGCGTGGAGCACCGGCGCGTCGGCCGCCGACCATCCCTTCAGCGCGCGGTTCGACTGGCGAAGCGAGGGCGAGATCAAGCAGGTCTGGTTCCATCGCGAGTTCCACGGCCGGCTGCTGCAGACCGCGCCGATCACGCTCGATGCCGGTCCAGCCCTGCAGACGCTTCTGGCAGGCATCAGCATCGAATGCACGGCGGACACGTCGATCGGCCTCCCCAACTGGTCCGTCACGACGGGCCTTTGCACGCTGAGCCGCGAGAATGGTGCGGTGACGATCGAGGTGATCGAATGCGCCGGCACCCAGAAGCTCTGCGAGGGGAGTTGGCGGATCGTCAGCGGAACCGGCGATTTCGCGCGCCTGTCCGGCTCGGGGACAGTCGAAGGACATCTCGTCGAACCGGACCCCCTGCCATGGCTCTGGAACGGCCCGACGTCCGGATTCAACCTCCTCACGGGATTCATCTCGATCCCCTGACGCCGCACGCGTTGGGGCGCCCGGGATGGAAGCCGTCGAGGGTCACGAGCGCGACCTCGATGGCAGCTCCGTCTGAGAACGCGCAACCCTGGCATGAGCGGCGGCCATCAGCGACGCCGGGCTGCGGGTGGCACCTCCGCGAAGACTACGGGAAGTAGACCAGCGTCCATGAGCGCCCCGTCCGAACAGGCCGGAGCCGCTCGTCGTCCAGTTCGTCAGGCCGGACATGACGAGAATTCGAGTTGAGGCCCCCAGGCCCTTGATCGAGCCAGATCCCACAACATTCCCCGGCCCCTGAGGGCAGTTATTGATTCGTGATCGCACAAGACTCTGAGAGACACAGCGCGACGATTGAGCCAGCCGGACCGCCACAACCAAAAGACGCGGCCCTTCGTTGCCGTTGAACACAACAGATGCCCAAATTGACACTGCCACTCTAGCTTCTTGAAGATCGTCGTAACTATAACTAATCTCTTATCCATCATTATAGACGCATACTATCACATAGCTTTCAGGTTTCTTAAGTTCGAAGTATTAACAACGGACTTCAAGGCTTCAGTCGGCGGAAACTTGTATTTTCCAATCAACTTTTTCATCCGACATCTCTCGCCGCACGCGACAGATTGACATACTTTGTCAGAGCTGCTGAGATGGGTCTGGCAAAACAGGTCGATTAACTGCGTGTCGCTACGCACAGATGATATTGGCTGAGTTAGCTCTGCGGTGCCGGCAAGTGTTCAAATAGACTACGCTTCGGCTTGGTCCGGATACTAATCTGGCCGACACTTGTTGCACGGAGTGCAATCGCATTTTTGCGAACTTCAAATCGATTCACACAAACAACCAATAAGAACCAATGGAGGAAGTCTCGATGAGGAAGCGTTCCATATCTGCTGTCAGATACGTCTCTGGTTCCGTACTCACCGCCTCCGCGGCGTGCGGATTTTCAGGAGCAGCTCTGGCCAACGATGATGTCACGGCTCTCCAGAACGATCCAGCCAATGTCGTGATGCCGAGCATCACGTACAACGGCTGGAACTACTCTACCCTTGATCAAATCAACCTTGAGAACGTCGACCAGCTCCAGATCGCCTGGACCTGGCAAGTTGGCATCATGGATAGCCACGAGGCCTCGCCGCTGGTCGTTGGCGACGTGATGTACATCGCCTCGCCGAAGCCCAACTACGTCTACGCGCTCGACCTCACCCGTGACGGCGTCATCCTCTGGGAGTTCCGCCCGGACATGAACGTCGAGGAAGCGACCCGGCAGGGTTGCTGTGGCGCCCAGACCCGTGGTCTGAACTTCGCCGAAGGCAAGATCTTCTTCAACACCCTCGACGGCCAGCACTTCGCCCTCGACGCGGCCACCGGGGAAGCCCTCTGGCGCACCGTCGGCGCCGACCTGTCGATCGGCGAAACCACCGTCGGCAACATGATCGTCGCCGGTGACCTCCTCATCTCCGGCAACGCTGGCGGCGAGCGCGGCGTGCGCGGCAAGGTCCAGGCCTTCGACATCAACACCGGCAATCTGCAGTGGGTCATGTACAATATGGGCCCGAACAACGAGGTCGGCATCGGGCCAAATTACAGTGCGTTCTACGCCGACGACCGCGACTCGCTGTCGACTTGGTATGGCGACAGCTGGCGCCGCGGCGGCGGCACAGTGTGGGGCTATTTCACCTGGGACCCCAGCCTCAACGTCTTCTACTACTCCACCGGCAATTGCGGCCCGTGGAACCCGGACTACCGTCGTGAATGGGGTGTCGTGAACCTCGACGAGAACGGTGGCCTTGCCGACTACAAGAACAACTGGTGCGCCTCGCAGATGGCGCGCAACGCCACCACAGGCGAACTCGTGTGGGCGTACAACATCACCCCGGCCGACCCGTGGGATCTCGACGAACCGCTGATCACGCCGCTCGTCGACCTCGAGATCGCCGGGGAGATGCGCGAGACGGCCATCAAGGCGTCCCGCGCGGGCTATTTCTACGTCTGGGACCGCGCCACAGGGGAGATCCTTAACAATCCGTGGATGTTCGAGTACGTCGACTATCGGGGTGACGTGAACCTCGAGACGGGTCGTCCGTCCTACATGATCGACAAGTGGATGTTCACCAATGTCGAGGACCGTCGTCGCTACACCCAGGCCGATCCGGGCACGCGCGCCGACGGCACGCAGGTGGCCGACTACACCGGGACCGAGGTCGACTACTGCCCCGGCACCAACGCCCGCAACTGGCAGAACGACGCCTGGTCGCCGCGGACCGGCCTCCTCTACACCACGACCACGACCGACTGCCGCGCGCAGGTGGTGATCGAGGGCGAATACGTCCCCGGCGAAGGCTACACGCTGGTGCGTGTGGCTGGCCCGGCCGTTCGGCGCACGTTCGGCGGCGAGGTGATCACCTACCAGACGACCCTCCAGGCCAACTCGCCCACCGAAAGCCGGACGGTGTGGAAGGTCACCCACGAATACTCCAACATCGTTCCGGTGATGGCCACCGCGACCGACCTTCTGTTCATGGGCGGCCTGAACACCGGCGAGATGCTGGCTCTGGATGCCACGACCGGCGAAACCGTCTGGACCTTCCGGACCGGCTCGTCGTTCTATCAGAGCCCGATCACCTATCTCGGGCCGGATGGGCGGCAGTACGTGGCAATCATCTCCAGCCAGCGAGGGGGAAATGCTGCGGTGGCCTTCGATGCTGCAGCAGACAACGCCAACCGCTACCGGCGGTCGGGCTCGACGCTCTACGTCTTCGCCCTTCCAGACACAGTGGCGGCCAACTAACCGGCACCCCAAGGAGCCGCCGCCCCATCGGGCGGCGGCTCACCCAATTCTTCCGCGCCTCGGCGGAAGGGGTCTTGCGGACCGCTTCCGTCTCTTTTTCCCTCAGAGGCGATGCCGGCTATCAGGGGCGGACAATGGAAGCGGCGGTGGCCCGCACCGGACCGTGGCAATTGCAGATCGTCGCCGCTGCAAGCAACACGGTTTGTGGTTCTGACCAAACGCTCGATCGTCGAGCGAACGCTGCCTGGATCAGCGGTCGCTGTAAGTGCCTCTGACGGCATTCAGTTGCCGATCACCGTGACCGTTGCCATCACCCTCCGTCGCCGCGGCGTCGAGGCCAGGCTGGTCGTCGGAGGCAAGCCTGCGAAGTCGGATGCCGCGCCGGACCAGAAGCTCGTCGGCTTGATCATCAAGGCGCACAAGGCAGTCGGCATGCTGGTTGCCGGCGACGCCGCGTCCGTGGATGCCGTCAGTGCTGCGCTTGGGATGGATGCCAGCGATGTCACCCGCGTCATCCCCCTAGCCTTCCTTGCTCCAGACATCACCGCCGCGATTCTCGACGGCCGGTGTCCGACCTCGCTCACGGCCAACCGCCTCCGCAGCATCGGGCCGCTTCCGGCCGACTGGGCCGAGCAGCGCAGGATCCTGGAGTTCGCAGGGCCGTAGCTCGCACGCCTGAAGGATGGCCCGTCCTGACGGACCAGCTGCTGTCGCGGCCGGAAGCCGTCATTCCCTGGAACAACCAAAAGCCCAGCGAGCGCCGTGACAAAAGCTGGAGTTCGTCCTCACAGAGACTTCTGGTGGCCTCCTTGCCCCACAGAGAACTCAGGCCCCAGAGCCCGCCCAAAACCTCGATCCCGGCGTCTCTCGTCAGAGTGAGGCGCACCATAGGTCCACAAGCCACGGATAAGTCGAGGCATTTAGTCGGCACCGCGGAGAACGGGCAAATACTAAGACTGAATGGTGGGCCCGGCAGGACTCGAACCTGCAACCAGACCGTTATGAGCGGTCGGCTCTAACCGTTGAGCTACAGGCCCTCGCGACCAGAGGCGCGGTGCGGGATGCTTATGGGGCGGGTTGGGCCGGTGGGCAAGTCGGACGGCGGGCGGCAGCGGGTGCGGCATGCGCAGAGGATCGGGCGGGGTGCGGAAACGCGCCCCTTCCGGGTGCTGCTGCGATGGTGGTAGCGTTGCCCCGGCGCGCGGCGAGGTGGGGCACCGGACCCGGGCGCGGGCGCGGCGTTGCCGTGGCCAGCAGGACGGGCCGGGGGCAGGGACTTGTCGACATCTGCCGAGCAGGAAGTCGCGGCGATCTATGCCAGCGTGCTGAACGTGCCGGGGACGAGGATCTCCCCCGGCGACGATCTCTTCAGCCTCGGCGGGGATTCCCTCCAGGCAATCCGCATCGCGCTCGAACTGGAGCGGAAGTTCGGCGTGGAGGTAACGCCGGAGAGCCTTGCCGCCAGCAGCCGCGTAGGGGACGTCGCGGCGCGGCTTTCGCGCAGATGACGCTGGCGGAGGGCGCCGCGGTGTCCGCCGCCGCCGAGGCGGGCCTGATCGCTTCGCTCGACGGGGCCGCGGAGGCAGGGCGGCGCCTGCCGGCCGATGTGCAGCAGGCGGTCGATGCGGCAATCGACGGAGGCAGGCACGGACCG
>CAXNGA010000007.1:0-14070 GCA_964201375.1 Kaistiaceae bacterium | reverse complement strand
CCGCTCCTCTCTCAAGCCAGCGGCGGCGTGCCGAAGGTGTTCGTGCGGGGGAAGCCGGTCGGTGGCAGGCGGCCGGCCTGCGCACGGTCACCGATCCACTCGCGCAGCTCGTCGATCGACCTGACGTAGCTGCGGCCGGACGTATCGATCCAGGTGAGGCCGGTGGCCGCCGCGAACACGCGCACGTCCGACACGCTGCCATCCTTGTATTTCTGCAGGCGGACGCCCTTGCCGCGCGGCAGTTCCGGCACCTCGGCGAGCGGGAAGACGAGGAGCTTCCGGTTCTCGCCGATGATCGCGACGTGGTCGCCGCGTGCCCCGACGGCGAACTTCGCCTCGAACGGCGCATCGACCGTCATCACCGCCTTGCCCTTGCGCGTGTTGGCGACGACCTCGGCCTCTGCCACCACGAAGCCACGGCCCTCCGTCGAGACGAGGAGGAGCTTCCGCTCCGCATCGTGGGCGAAGACCGAGACGATGTCCTCGCCGTCGGCAAGGTCCGCCATCAGTCGGATCGGCTCGCCCTGCCCCTTGCCGCCCGGGAGGCCGTCGGCGCCGAGCGTGTAGAAGCGGCCGGCAGTCGAGAACACCAGGAGCTTGTCGGTCGTCTGGGCGTGGAACGCGGTGCGGAGTTCGTCGCCGGTCTTGAAGGTCAGGCCGGAGAGATCCGCGATGTGGCCCTTCATGGCCCGGATCCAGCCAAGGCGGGAGACGATCACGGTGATCGGCTCGCGCTCGATCATCGCCATCTCGATGTCGCCCACCGCGTGGACCGGCGCCACCGCGAACGTGGTGCGGCGTTTGCCGAGCGGCGTGTTCGGGCCGAAGGCCTTCCTCACCTCGCCCACCTGCCAGGCAATCGTCTGCCACTGCCTGTCGGGCGAGGCGAGCAGCATCTCGATCTGGCCCTGCTCCACCACCAGCGCATCGTGCTCGGTGCGGATCTCCACCTCCTCCAGCTTCCGGAGATTGCGCAGCCGCATGTTGAGGATGGCTTCGGCCTGGTTCTCCGTCAGCGCGAAGGTCGCAATCAGGACCTCTTTCGGCTCGTCCTCGTAGCGGATGATCCGGATGACCTCGTCGAGGTTGAGGTACGCAATGAGGAAGCCGCTGAGGAGTTCGAGGCGAGCCCTGATCTTCTCGAGGCGGAACTCGGACCGCCTGACGAGGACGACGCGACGGTGCTCCAGCCATTCGAGGAGGATCGCCCCGAGCGACATGACCTTCGGCACCACGCCGCGCGACAGCACGTTCATGTTGAGCGAGATGCGTGATTCGAGGTCGGTCAGCTTGAACAGCGATTCCATGAGGATCGCGGCGTCCACCGTGCGCGACTTCGGCTCCAGCACCACGCGGATGTCGTCGGTCGATTCGTCCCGGACGTCGGCGAGGAGCGGCAGGCGCTTGTTCTGCAGCAGTTCCGCGATGTGCTCGATGAGCTTGGACTTCTGGACCTGGTACGGAATCTCGGTGACGACCACGACATAGGTGCCGCGGCCCTGGTCCTCGGTGGACCAGCGGGCGCGCACGCGGAAGCCGCCGCGGCCGGTGCGATACGCCTCGCGGATCGCCGCGGGCCCGTCGATGATGATGCCGCCGGTCGGGAAGTCGGGGCCCGGAACGAAATCGGCGAGCTTCTCGATCGTGGCGTTCGGGTACTTGATGAGGTGGAGCGCGGCATCGCACAGTTCGGCAGCGTTGTGGGGCGGGATCGATGTCGCCATCCCGACCGCGATGCCGGCCGAGCCGTTGGCCAGAAGGTTCGGGAACGCGCCCGGAAGGACGATCGGCTCCTTCTCCTCGCCGTCATACGTTTCGCGGAAATCGACCGCGTCCTCGTCGATGCCGTCGAGGAGGAGGCCGGCCACATCCGTCATGCGGGCTTCGGTGTAACGCATGGCGGCGGCGTTATCGCCGTCGATGTTGCCGAAATTGCCCTGCCCATCGACGAGCGGGTAGCGGACGGCGAACTCCTGCGCGAGGCGGACGAGCGCGTCGTAGACCGACTGGTCGCCGTGCGGGTGGTATTTGCCGATGACGTCGCCGACGACGCGGGCGCTCTTCTTGAATCCCGAGCCGGGATCGAGCTTGAGCTGGCGCATGGCGTAGAGAATGCGGCGGTGGACCGGCTTCAGCCCGTCGCGCGCATCCGGCAGCGCGCGGTGCATGATCGTCGAGAGCGCATAGGCGAGGTAGCGCTCCTCGAGCGCCGCCCTGAGGTCGACACCTTCGATACTGCCCGGAATCAGCTCGGTTCCCATTTGTTCCCATTATCGGCCGTGCCGGCGGCGGGCAAGGAAAGCAAGGTCGCGGGCACGCGCTCTCCTGCCTTCTCCTGCCGGCCAACCCGCCACGACCGGCGCCGGCCTACCCCACCCGATGCCACTCGCAGGCGGGACTGCGATGATTCATGCCGACGTCGTGGATCAGGTCGTGCGGTATCCGGCCGGTATCCGTGCCTCCGGGGCTCAGCCGAGCGCCGCTATGATGGCGAGGAGCCGTTCGCGCGCGGGCGAAGCCTCCAGGCCGCGCGGCTCGTGCACGTGGCGGTCGAGAAAGTAGCCGGTCAGGGCGAACGCGTCACGGAGATCGTCCGCGTTCGGCGTCTCGGACCGCCTCGTCAGGAAAGCCGGAAGCGCGAGGAGACGCCCGTGATACGGCGCGCCCGCGCTCCGGCTCACCGCACGGCCGGTTCTCGGCGAGACATAGGCGAGGTCGTCGTTCGTCCCTGTTGCAACGCACGCTCCGAGGTCGAGGCCGAAGCCGAGCTCGTTGAGGATCGCAAGTTCGTAGCGCACGAGAAGCTCCCCGGCGGAGATCGGGGAATCCAGCGCATCGAGGACCACGCCGAGGGTCTCGTAGAGGGCCGGGTGAGGGTCGCGCTCCGGCAGGAGGCGCAGGAGCGTGCCGAGCAACTGGATGCCGTAGATGCCGGTGGAGCCCGCCATCAGCGCGCTCGCCCGCTCGGTCACCGGCTCGGTCACGAACGTCCCGAGATGCTCGTCGAGCCGCGCGCGCCATACCACCGACACGGTGTTCCCCGCCTGGAGGAAAGGCTGCTGCTTCCGCGAGCGGCCGCCATGCACCAGGCCGAGGTGACGACCGTGGCCGCGCGTCATCAGTTCGAGGATCAAGCTCGTTTCCCCGTGACGGCGCGTCGCGAGGATGATGCCTTCGTCGGACCAGTGCATGATAGAGTCAGTATAGCGCTTCCCGTCCCCGCAGGCACCGGCATGACCGGCGCCCGTCGGAGGCGTATTCGACAACTCGACGGGTCCGGCAGGACGCCGCGCGATGCCGCCGTCAGTCCTTGGGGAACTCGATGCCCATCTCGCGGTAGCGCTCGGGGTCGTCGCCCCATTTCTCGCGGACCTTCACGAACAGGAAGAGGTGGATCGGACGGTCGGCGGCCTCCGCGATGTCCCTGCGCGCTGCCATCGAGATCGACTTGATGGTCTCGCCGCCCTTGCCGAGCACGATCTTCCGGTGGCCCTCGCGCGTGACGAAGATGGTCTGCTCGATCCTGGCCGATCCGTCCGGGCGATCCTCCCAGGACGCCGTCTCGACCGTCAGCGAATAGGGCAGCTCCTCGTGCAGACGGAGGAACAGCTTTTCGCGGGTGATCTCGGCGGCAAGGTTGCGGAGCGGCAGGTCGGAGACTTCGTCCTCCGGGTACAGCCACGGCCCCGGCGGGACCATCGCGGCAAGGCCGTCCATCAGGTTGCCGCAGCCGTCGCCGTTGAGCGCGGAGATCATGTAGACGCGCTCGAAGCTGACGCGCTTCGAGACCTCGTCGGCGATGTGAAGGAGCTTCGGCCGGTCGACCGAATCCACCTTGTTGAGGAGGAGGATCTTCGGCTGGCGGACCTCGCCGAGCCGGTCGACGATCGCATTGGTCTCGGGATCGATGCCGCGGGCCGCATCGATGAGCAGCGCCACGATGTCGGCGTCCCTGGCGCCGCCCCAGGCGGTCTCGACCATCGCGCGGTCGAGCCGGCGGCGCGGGCTGAAGATGCCGGGCGTGTCGACGAAGATGATCTGGGAGGCGCCACGCATGGCGATGCCGCGGACGATCGAGCGCGTCGTCTGCACCTTGTGGGTGACGATCGAGATCTTCGTGCCGACGAGCTGGTTGATCAGCGTCGATTTTCCTGCGTTCGGCGCCCCTATGAGCGCGACGAACCCGCAGCGGGTCGACGGCGCCTCCATGCCGGGCTGGTCTTCCGTCGTCATTGGCTCGCCTTCCACATTCCTTCGCGGATCAGCACCTCGCGGGCGGCGCCCTGCTCGGCCTCACGCTTCGACGAGCCTTCGCCACGTCCGGGCTCGTAGCCGGCAAGCTCGACGCTCACCACGAAGCGCGGCGCATGGTGCGGGCCGCTTTGTCCGACCACCGCATAGAGCGGCGGCGGCAGGCCCCTGCCCTGCATCCATTCCTGCAGCGCCGATTTCGCATCGCGGAGCGGACCGTTGAGGTTCGCCATCCGGGGGCTCCATTGGCGCTCGATCAGCTGGCGGGCCGGCTCGAGCCCGCCGTCGAGATAGATGGCGCCGATAACGGCTTCGCAGACGTCACCGAGGATGGTGGCCTTCGTCCGGCCGCCGGAACGGGCCTCGCCCTCCCCCAGCAGCAGCGCCTCGCCGATGCCGAGTTCCTGGGCCACCTCCGCGCATGTCTCGTTGCGGACGAGCGCATTGAGGCGACGGGCCAGTTCGCCTTCCGCCGCTTGTGGATGCGCCGCCGAAAGCATCTCGGCGACGACGAGCGCTAGCACGCGGTCGCCGAGGAATTCCAGGCGCTGGTAGCTGCCTGTCGGGCCAAGGCTCAGTTCGGCCGCCGCGCTGTCATGGGTCAAGGCGCGGCCGAGGAGATCGGCCGACGCGAACCGGTGGCCGATGCGATCCTCCAGAGCCTTGATGGCTGCGTCGGGAGAGCGGCTCACAACGTCCGGAACAGGCGGTCGCCCCGGACGGTCCAGGGCCATCTCCAGAACTCCCACGCCCGCGCATCCTCTCCAACGGAGAAGAAGATGATCTCCGCCCGACCGATGAGGTTCTCGAACGGGACGAAGCCGACGCCACCGCGGTCCGAAGCCACTCGGCTGTCGAGCGAGTTGTCGCGGTTGTCGCCCATCATGAAGTAGTGGCCTTCGGGGACGACGAAGACGCCGGTGTTGTCGGCCGAGGAGTTCATCGAATCGAGGATCTCGTGCGAGACGCCATTGGGCAGGGTCTCGCGGTAGCGCGATATCGTCCCGCGTGGGCCGCCGGCCTCGGTGCCGAGCAACTCCATCTCCACGGGCGCGCCGTTGATGCTGAGGACGCCGTTGTTCATCTGGATGCGGTCGCCCGGGAGGCCGATCACGCGCTTGATGTAGTCGGTGGCGTTGTCGCGCGGCAGCTTGAAGACGACGATGTCGCCGCGCTCGGGCTCCGCCCCCCAGATGCGCCCCTCGATGAAGTCGGGCGAGAACGGGAAGGAATGCCGGCTGTAGCCGTACGAGTACTTCGACACGAACAGGAAATCGCCGACCAGCAGCGTGTCCTCCATCGAACCCGACGGGATGCTGAAAGGCTGGAAGAGGAAGGTGCGGACCAGAAGGGCCAGGATCAGCGCCTGGATGACGATCTTGATCGTTTCCCAGACACCGCCGCTGTCCGACTTGGCCGCCTTCGACTTCGGATCCTCGTCCGCCACAGTCATGTCAGGTCGGTCCTTCGGAAGAAATCGGGCGCGGGCGGATGATTGCCCCTGATAGCCGCTCGCCCGAAACGGCGCAACGCAGGCCTCCGGAAAGCGGCTGATTTGCGGCCCTCTCAACCGATCGGCACCGCCTCGATGATCACGAAGGCCTGAGCGATGGGGAAATCGTCCGTGATGGTGAGGTGGATCTTCGCGCGATGCCCCGCCGGGGTGATCTCGGCAAGCCGCTCCGCCGCGCCGTTGGTCAGCGCCATGGTCGGCGCGCCAGAAGGCAGGTTCACGACCCCCATGTCGCGCCAGAACACGCCGTCGCGAAGGCCCGTGCCGAGCGCCTTTGCACACGCTTCCTTCGCGGCGAAGCGCTTGGCGTAGGAGGCAGCGCGCTGGTTGCGGCGATCCGACTTCCGCTGCTCGATCGGGGTGTAGACCCGCTCGATGAAGCGCGCGCCGTGGCGCTCGAGCGTCTGCTCGATCCGCCGGATGTCGATCAGGTCGCTGCCGATACCGATGATCACTGCTCGCCCGCCGCGTCCGCTTCAGCCCGGGCGGCGTCCATCAGACGCCGCATCGTGCGGATGCTCTCGTCGAGGCCGACGAAGATCGCCTCGCCGATGAGGAAATGGCCGATGTTGAGTTCGACGATCGGCTTCATCCGCGCGACGGGTGCCACCGTGTCGTAGGCCAGGCCGTGGCCGGCGTGGATTTCGAGACCCATGGCCGAGCCTTCCTCAGCCGCCATTTCGATCCGCTTCCGCTCGCGCTCGAAGGCCCCGGCGTCACGCAGGAACGCCTCGCAGTAGGTGCCGGTGTGGAGTTCGACGACGGGTGCGCCGAGTTCCACTGCCGCCTCGAGCTGGCGCCGGTCAGGCTCGATGAACAGCGAAACCCGGATGCCGGCATCGCGGAGCGCCGCGACGATCGGGCCGATCTGGGCCTTGCCGCCGGCGACGTCGAGGCCGCCCTCGGTGGTGCGCTCCTCGCGCCGCTCGGGCACGAGGCAGGCGGCGTGCGGCCTGTGCTTGAGCGCCACGGCGGCCATGTCCCTGGTCGCTGCCATTTCGAGGTTGAGCGGCAGCGGGATCTCGCGGCTGAGGCGCTCGATGTCGCGGTCGGAGATGTGGCGGCGGTCTTCGCGAAGGTGCGCCGTGATTCCGTCGGCCCCCGCGAGCACCGCGATCTCCGCCGAGCGGATGGGATCGGGATGGGTGCCGCCGCGGGCGTTCCGGATCGTCGCCACGTGGTCGATGTTCACGCCAAGCCGGAGCGCCGGACGAACTCTCATGGCAATCCTCCCTGTTCCCCCGTCAGCCGTAGACGCGGTTGGCCGAACTCACCGCGGGCAGCGCGCGGATGCCGACGATGACGCGCGTGAGGTGCTTCAGATTGGCGACCTCGAGGTCGATGACAAGCTCGGAGAAGTCCTCCGGCATCTGGCGGATGCGAAGGTTGGAGATGTTGGAGTCGGCCGCCGCGATGATCTGGGTCACCTGCGCCAGCGCCCCGGGCTCGTTGAGCACGGTGATCGAGATGCGCGCCGGGAAGCGGAGGTCGCTGTCCTGGTCGACCTCCCAGCGCACATCGAGCCAGCGGTCCGGGAACTCGTCGAAATCCTTCAGGGACGGGGACTGGATCGGGTAGATCGTCACACCCTCGCCGGGCGTGATGATGCCGATAATCCGGTCGCCTGGCACGGCGCCGCCATCGGGCGCGTAGCGCACCGCAAGGTT
The DNA here is from genome assembly GCA_964201375.1 of Kaistiaceae bacterium. Taxonomy (GTDB): domain Bacteria; phylum Pseudomonadota; class Alphaproteobacteria; order Rhizobiales; family Kaistiaceae; genus JADLGL01. Next base: position 6,639 of record CAXNGA010000007.1, on the reverse strand, counting down.
GCCCTCGATGCCGCGGATCGGCACCGGCGCAACGCCCGCGTTGGCCTTCTGCGCCCGCGAGCGGCGCGCCTGGGCGGTCGCAGAAGAAGGAGGCACGGCATGCGCCGGCGATGCATCCCGGTACTCCGGGTGGACCGCCTTCACGACGTTGCCGGGCGGAATCTCGCCGCGGCCGACGGCGGCCAGCATGTCGTCGAGGTCGCTCTGGGCAAGGCGCGGCAGCGCCGCCTTCACCAGGGCATCGTCGACCGGGAGTGCCGCCTTGCGGAAGGCGCGTTCGACGAGAAGCCGGCCGAGGCCGGCGTACTGCTTCCGCACGGCGACGCGGGTCGCGCGGCGGATGGAAGAGCGTGCCTTGCCGGTGCGGACGAGGTTCTCCCATGCCGCCTGCGGGACATGGCCTTCGGCGCGGATGATCTCGACCTCGTCGCCGTTCTGGAGCTCGGTCGAGAGCGCCATCGTGCGGCCATTGATGCGGACGCCCACCGCCGTGTCCCCGACATTGGTGTGGACGGCGTAAGCGAAATCGATGGGCGTCGCGCCGCGCGGCAGCGCGATCAGGCGGCCCTTGGGCGTGAAGCAGAAGACCTGGTCCTGGAACAGCTCGAGCTTGGTGTGCTCGAGGAATTCCTCTGGCGTATCGCCTTCGGCGAGCATCTGGACGGTGCGGCGCAGCCACTCATAGGCCTTCACCTCGGCCGAGAAGCCGGCAAGGCTCGCGCCCGGCGGCCGCTCGATCGGCATGCCCTTCTGAGGCGCGACGCCGTCCTTGTACAGCGCGTGCGCGGCGATGCCGAACTCGGCGACGCGGTGCATGGCCTCGGTGCGGATCTGCAGCTCCACGCGCTGGTGCTGCGGGCCGATCACCGTCGTGTGGATGGAGCGGTAGTCGTTCTGCTTCGGCGTGGAGATGTAGTCCTTGAAGCGGCCCGGGACCGTCGGCCAGGTCGTGTGGATGACGCCGAGCGCGCCGTAGCACTCCTCGAGCGAGCCCACGACCACGCGGAAACCGAAGATGTCGGAGAGCTGCTCGAACGAGACTGCCTTCCGCTCCATCTTGCGGAAGATCGAATAGGGCCGCTTGCGGCGGCCCATGACGCGCGCGTTGAGGCCGCGGTCGGCGAATCCGCGGCCGAGATCGGTCTCGATGTCGGCGATCAGGTCCTTGTGGCGAATGGCCAGTTCGGCAAGCCGGCCGACGATCGTCTCGTACGCCTCGGGGTGGACCACCCTGAAGGCGATCTCCTCGAGTTCCTCGCGCATGTCCTGCATGCCCATGCGGCCAGCGAGCGGCGCATAGATCTCCAGCGTCTCCTCGGCGATCCGGCCGCGCTTGTCGGGCGGCATGAAATGGAGCGTCCGCATGTTGTGCAGCCGGTCCGCCAGCTTGACGAGGAGGACGCGGATGTCGGCGGAAATGGCGAGGAGCAGCTTGCGGAGGTTCTCGGCCTGCGCCGCCTTCTTCGAGACGAGGTCGAGCTTCTTGATCTTGGTGAGGCCCTCGACGAGGCGGCCGATGTCCTCGCCGAACATCGCGTCGATCTCGCTCCGCGTCGCGTCCGTGTCCTCGATGGTGTCGTGGAGGAGGGCGACCGCGATCGTGGCGTCGTCGAGCTTGAGGTCCGTCAGGATCGCGGCGACCTCGAGCGGGTGCGAGAAGTACGGATCCCCGTTCGCGCGGAGCTGCGCGCCATGCTTCTGCATGGCGTAGACGTAGGCCTTGTTGAGGAGTCCCTCGTCGGCCGCCGGGTTGTACCGCGTGACCCGCTCGACGAGTTCGTACTGACGCATTCCGATCCGGCGCAAGCGCGCCGCCCCGATCGTCGTCCCGTCATTGGTCCGACAACCCTAATATGGGCGGCGTTACCGTGTCGGAAACGCCGCCGGCAGCGGGGCTAGAACTCTTCCGTCTTGTCCGGCGGAAGGATGCTCTCGAGGCCGCGAAGGAGATCCTCCTCCGACATGCGGTCGAAGGACACGCTGCCGTCGTCCTCGGGGGCCGGCCGGGTGGTGCCGGATTCCGACGTGATCATCGGCAGCGTATCGACCTCGGGCTCGTCCACCTCGACGTGCTTCTGCAGCGAATGGATGAGGTCTTCCATGAGATCGCCCGGCGAGACGGTCTCTTCGGCGATCTCGCGAAGGGCGACGACGGGGTTCTTGTCGTTGTCGCGCGGCAGCGTCGCCGGCGACCCGGCGGCGATCATGCGGGCACGATGGCCGGCAAGAAGAACGAGCTCGAATCGGTTGGGGACCTTGTCCACGCAGTCTTCAACGGTGACGCGGGCCATGGGCACTCCTCGGAATGTCGGTGAAGGGGGTTGAATAGGGGATCGCCACCCGGATTTGCAAGAGCACTGCTGTCGCGGGCGGGCTGAAACGCCATATTTCCGCGACAAAGTGGCGGGATCGTGATTCCGCGGCGATCAACCGGGAGCCAATTTGCTCTGACACGACCCGCAGCACCTGAGATTTCCAACGGCGATTCCGCCGGATTCATTCCTTTTCTTCCACAGAGCGCCGGCGCGCATGGCGTTGATGCCGGCCGAATTCCGAGTAGAACGTCCCCATGTTTGACCCACGCGAGAAAGTCGCGCTGTTCATCGACGGCGCCAATCTTTACGCCACAGCGAAATCACTGGGATTCGACATCGACTACAAGAAGCTTCTCCATCATTTCCAGGAGAAGAGCTACCTTCTCCGCGCCTACTACTACACAGCGCTGGCGGAGGATCAGGAGTATTCTTCGATCCGACCCTTGATCGACTGGCTCGACTACAACGGCTACACGGTCGTGACCAAGCCGACCAAGGAGTTCGTCGACAGCACCGGCCGCCGCAAGGTGAAGGGCAACATGGACATGGAGCTCGCGATCGACGTGATGGAGATCGCCGAGCACATCGACCATGTCGTCCTGTTCTCCGGCGACGGCGACTTCCGCTCCCTGGTCGAAGCCGTGCAGCGGAAGGGCCGCAAGGTCAGCGTCATCTCGACGCTCTCGACCCAGCCGCCGATGATCGCGGACGAGCTCAGGCGCCAGGCCGATACGTTCATCGACCTCGTCACGCTCCAGGCGGATCTCGGCCGGGCGCCTGGCGAGCGCTCCTCCCGGAGCGTGGAACGCATGGCCGCCCGCGATGCCTACGCCGACGAACTGGACGACAACCGCTGAAGGCCCGATGCCCGACCTGCCCCTCACGACGACCGAACCCGGCCGCGACTGCCCGCTTTGCCCGCGCCTCGTCGCCTTCCGTGAGGAATGGCGGCAGAAGGAGCCGACCTGGCACAACGCCCCGGTGCCGACCTTCGGCCGGCTCGATTCGCGTTTCCTGGTCGTGGGCCTCGCGCCCGGCCTCCGCGGCGCCAACCGCACCGGCCGGCCGTTCACCGGCGACTTCGCCGGTACGCTCCTCTACGGCACACTGCTGAAGTTCGGCTTCGCGTCGGGGACCTTCGACGCCCGGCCGGATGACGGGCTGACGCTCCGCGACGCGGCCATCACGAACGCCGTCCGCTGCGTGCCGCCGGAGAACAAACCGACGCCGGACGAAGGCCGGACCTGCCGGCGGTTCCTCACCGCCACGATCGAAGCGATGCCACGGCTCCTTGCGATCCTGGCGCTCGGGCGCATCTCGCACGACAACGTCATGTCGGCGATGAACGCCCCGCGGCCGGAATACCCGTTCGCCCACGGCGCGGAGCACCGCGTCGGGCCGCTGGTGACAGTGTTCGACAGTTTCCACTGCTCGCGGCTGAACACGAACACGGGCCGGCTCACGACGGAGATGTTCGAGGCCGTCGTCGGCAGCGTGCGGAAGCACCTCGACGGGGCGAAGGTCTAGGCGCCGCCGGTTTTCATGATGCGGGCCTTCTCGCGGCCCCAGTCGCGCTTCTTCTCGGCGTCGCGCTTGTCGGGCGCGGTCTTGCCCTTGGCGAGCGCCACCTCGATCTTGGCCCTGCCCTGGTCGTTGAAGAAGATCTTCAGCGGGACGATCGTCATGCCTTCGCGGTTGATGCCGGTGGCGAGGCGGGCGATCTCGCGCTTGTGCAGGAGCAGCTTCCGCGGGCGCTTGGTCTCGTGATTGAAGCGGTTCGCCTCGAGATACTCAGGGATGTAGGAGTTGATGAGCCAGGCCTCGCCGTCCTTCACGGTAGCGTAGCTCTCGCCGATCGTGCTCTTGCCGAGGCGCAGCGACTTCACCTCGGTGCCGGTCAGCATGATGCCGGCCTCGAAGACCTGCCCGAGGAGATAGTCGAAGCGCGCCCGCCGGTTGAGGGCGGCAACGCGCTTTTCGGTGTCGCGGCCTTTGGATGCCATGCCTAGGCGATCAGTCCCGCCCGCTGCATCGCAGTGCGGATTTCGGCTTCTGCGGCAGCGCCGGCCTTCACGAGCGGCAGGCGCAGTTCGTTCTGCATGCGGCCGAGGAGGGAGAGCGCGTATTTGGGGCCGGCCGGATTGGGGTCGACGAACAACGCCTTGTGGAGCGGCATCGTCCTGTCCTGGATGGCGAGAGCCGTCCGGAAATCGCCGGCAAGGCAGGCGTTCTGGAAGTCCGCCATCAGGCGCGGGGCGACGTTGGACGTCACGGAAATGCAGCCATGGCCGCCATGCGCCATGAAGCCGAGCGCCGTCCCGTCCTCCCCCGAGAGCTGGATGAAGTCCGGGCCGCAGGCCTCGCGCTGGAGGCTGACGCGGTCGATCTTCGCGGTGGCATCCTTCACGCCGGCGATGTTCTTCAGCTTCGCGAGCTGGGCCATCGTCTCCACGCTCATGTCGACGACCGAGCGCGGCGGGATGTTGTAGATGATGATCGGAATGCCGACGGCATCGTTGATTGCCGTGTAGTGCGCGATCAGGCCCGCCTGGCTCGGCTTGTTGTAGTAGGGCGTGACCACGAGGAGACCGCTCGCGCCTGCCTTCTCGGCGTGCCTTGCGAGTTCGATCGCCTCGATCGTGTTGTTGGACCCGGTGCCGGCGATGACCGGAACGCGCCCGGCCGCAACCTCGATGCAGATCTCGATGACGCGGCGGTGCTCCGGATGGCTCAGCGTCGGGCTCTCGCCGGTCGTCCCGGTCGGGACGAGGCCGTGCGTGCCCTCGGCGATCTGCCACTCGACGAAATCGGCGAAGGCCGTCTCATCCACGGCGCCGTTTCGCATCGGCGTAACGAGCGCCGTGTAGGAACCCCTGAACATGCTCTCTCTCGGTGAAGCCGCGGCGCACACTGGATGAAGCGGCGCGAACTGGCGCCATAGTTAGTCGCTGACCCTGACCGCCGCAACAGAAGCGGGGAACATGCGTTGATTCCACCCGCAAGCACGGCGATGGTGCACAGCCTCAGGTTTTCCGATCTCATCGTGTCCCCTCCCCGCAATATCCCCCGCCATTCGACCCGTCGCGCCGTCGCGACCCTCGTCGCCACGACCGCGCTTGCCGCGATCACCGGAACCGTAGCGCCTGCGCTCGGGCAGACGGCTGCCCCGATCGTCGTCGCCCAGGCCGGCATCCCGCTGCCGCGCGTCAATCCGGATCGGGCGGAGGGCGCCCCGGAGCAGGCCGCGCCGGCCGTCGCCGAGGCGCCGCCGGAGCCCCCGATCGCCCTGCCGCAGCCGACCCTGTTCGTGAACACCGCGTACCGCAGGCTCGCCAGCGGCGATGTCGCCAATGCGACGCGCATCGCGCAGTCGGGCGGCGATCCGCTCGCGCTCCAGGTCATCGACTGGCTGGTTGCCACCAACCTCTACCCGGACGTTCCGTCGGAGCGGATGGCAGAGGCGATGGTCGACCTCGCCGGCTGGCCGGGCCGGGCGCTGATGCAGATCCGCTACGAGCAGTCGGTGATCCGCGAGACGCCAACGCCGGCGGAAGCGATCGCAGCGCTCGGCAACGCCACGCCGGTCATGGAGCCGTCCACGCTGCTGCTGGCCCGATCCCTTCGGGCCGAGGGGCGCAGCGAGGATGCCGCTGCCTTCATCGCGGACTACTGGCGCACGCAGTCCTTCTCCGACGCGATGGCGACCACCATCCTCACCGAGTTCGGCGACCTTCTGAGCGACGACGACCTCGCCTTCGGCATGAGCCGGTTCTTCTACGCCCGCCAGAACGAGCGGGCGCTCGCCGTGGCGCAACGCCTCGGGACCGACCACCGGCGCCTCGCGGGCGGATGGGCGGCGGCGAACGACGGGAGCGGCAACGCGGCCGGGCTTCTGGACGCGGTCCAGGAACTCCGCTCCGACCCCGGCTACCAGTATGCCCGCCTCCTGATCGCCATCCGGACCGGCAACCGCAACGACGCGGCGCGCATCCTCCGCGAGGCGCCCGCGGACCCGGTGGCGCTGGTCGATCCCGACGCCTGGGCCGAACAGCGGCGAACGCTCGGCTGGTCGCTGGTGAACCGCGGCAACCCGGAGCTCGCCTTCGAGGTGCTCGCCGGCCACTCCGCCGTCGACCGGAACATGATCGTGCAGATCGAGTTCGACGCGGGCTGGGTGGCGTTGCGGCGCCTCGACGACCCCGAGGCCGCGATCGGTCATTTCCGGCAGATCGCCGCCAATTCTTCCCTGCCGATCAGCCAGTCGCGCGGCTTCTACTGGCTCGGCCGGGCGCTGGCCGAGGCGGGCGCGACCGAGGAAGCGGCG
>CAXNGA010000006.1:0-14945 GCA_964201375.1 Kaistiaceae bacterium | reverse complement strand
CCGTAGACGGTCTCGGTCGGCATCGCCACCAGTGCGCCATCGGCCAGCGCGGCCACTGCGGCGGCGATTCCGCGCTCGGCTTCCGCGGGATCGGACATGTGGAAGACGTGCGGCAACCGGTCCTTGTCCTCCCCGCGCGGAAGCATCCGCTTGCGCAGCCGGGCGGTTTCGCCCAAAACCCTTGCTCGCGCGCAGATGGGGGGCCCTCGCCGGCCATGTCAACGACCGAACTCGTCCGTATCGAGGTCACCGGCGCGGTACAGACCATCCGGCTGGAACGGCCGGAGCAGATGAACGCGCTGACCAGCGAGATGTTCGACGCGATCTCCGACGCCCTCGTCCTCGGCGAGGGGAACGGCCGCATCCGCGCGTTCGTCCTCGCGGGCACGGCGGGCGCCTTCACGGAAGGCAGCGACCTCACGGAATACCAGGAGTACGTCCAGACCGGCGCGGTGACGCCGGCTTCGGTGCGGTTCCTGAAGACGCTGGCAACGCTCGACAAGCCGCTGATTGCCGCCGTCGACGGGCCGGCGATCGGCATCGGCACGACGATGCTCCTCCTGTGCGACTACGTCGTTGCCGGCGAATGGTCGGTCTTCATCGCCGACCAGGTCGGCCTCGGCCTGCCGCTCGACGCGGCCTCGACGCTGCTCGGACCGCGGACGCTCGGGCACCATCTTGCCTTCGAGCTCCTCGTCGCGGGCGAGCCGTTCGATGCCGCCCGGGCCCATGCGGCCGGGCTCGTCAACAAGATCGTGGCGCCCGGCATGGTCGAGGAGGCGGCGCGCGCCGTGGCGGAGCAGATCGCGCTTCGCCCACCCGAGGCGGTCCGCCTTGCCAAGCGCATGATGGTCGGCGACCGGCGCGATGCGGTCACCCGCATCACCTCGGAAGCCTCGTCGTTCGCTGCCCTGCAGAACTCCCCGCACGCCTCGGCCGCCCTTCAGGAACGCCTGAAGCGCGGCGGGTTCTGACCGGGCCGATCCGGTTGGCAACGCTCCTCGTCGAGCACCCCCTCTTCCTCGAGCACCTGGTGCCGTCGGGCCATCCCGAACGGCCGGCGCGGCTCGATGCGATCCGCGACAGGCTCGAGGAGCCGCAGTTCGCGCGCCTACGCCGGACGCTTGCGCCCGAGGCCACCGAGGAGGATGTCCTTGCCGTCCATCCGGCGTCGGACGTCATTGCCCTCCGCGAAGCGATCCCGGCCGAAGGTTTCGCGCGGATCGATTCGGACACCTTCGTCTCGCCGAAGAGCCTCCAGGCGGCGCTCCGGGCCGCCGGCGCGGCGTGCCTTGCGGTCGACGAGGTCGTCTCCCGCGCCGTGGACAACGCGTTCTGCGCCGTGCGGCCGCCGGGGCACCACGCGGAGCCCGGCCGGGCGATGGGGTTCTGCCTCTTCAACAGCGTCGCGATCGCGGCGCGCCATGCGCAGCGGACGCACGGCATCGGCCGGGTGGCGATCGTCGACTGGGACGTCCACCACGGCAACGGCACGCAGGCCGCGTTCTGGAGCGACCCGACCGTCCTCTACGCCTCGACGCACCAGTCGCCGCTCTACCCGATGACCGGGGCGGAGAGCGAGACGGGCGCTGGCAACATCGTCAACGTGCCGCTCAAGGCGGGCACCAGGGGCGATGAGTATCGCGCGGTCTTCGACGCCAGGATCGTGCCGGCGATCGAGCGGTTCCAGCCGGAGCTCATCCTCATTTCCGCAGGCTTCGACGCGCACTGGCGCGACCCTCTGGCGGGCCTTGCCCTCACGGCGGAGGACTTCGGCTGGGCAACAAATCGCGTCCGCGACGTCGCGGACCGATTTGCCGGCGGGCGAATCGTCAGTGTCCTCGAAGGGGGATATGATCTCGAGGGCCTGTCGGAATCGGTCGGCGCCCATGTCGCGGCGCTGATGGCCTGAGACGACCGGGGAATTCATGGCGGAGCTCGCTGCAATCGAAACGCTCACCTTCGAAAAGGCGCTCGCCGAACTCGAGCAGATCGTCGGCCGCCTCGAGCGGGGCGACGTGCCGCTCGCGGAGTCGATCGCGATCTACGAGCGCGGCGAGGCGCTGAAGCAGCACTGCGAGACGCTGCTGCGCGAAGCCGAAGTGCGGGTCGAGAAGATCCGGCTCGGGGCGAACGGTCGCCCGCTCGGCGTCGAACCGCTCGACCGGGCGTGAGCATGACCAATGCCCACCATCGTCGATCCGGCGAGGGCGCGGACCCATGGGGCGGTCCCCCCTGGGGGGGCGCGGGCGAGAGCTCCTCTTACCTCTTCCCACCGGGGCGAGGTGAAGGAAGCCCGTCGCTCCTCCTCCCGCGGGAGGAGTTTGGCTCCAGGCGATCCCACGCTCTCAGGGAGGGGCGAGGAGCATCGTTGCCGCGCTCCCCAATTGCGCCGCGTTCGCACTGCATCGCTCGCGCTTCAACGGCACGGCGGTAGCGCATGCCCAACCGCCCCAGCACTCCCCTCCTCGACCGCATCGGCGATCCGGCTGATCTTCGGAAGCTGGAGGAGCGCGAGCTGAAGCAGCTCGCGGAGGAGGTTCGCGCCGAGACGATCGACGTGGTGTCGCGGACCGGCGGCCATCTCGGCGCGGGCCTCGGCGTGGTCGAACTCACCGTTGCGCTTCACTACGTCTTCGACACGCCGCGCGACCGGCTGATCTGGGACGTCGGCCACCAGGCCTACCCGCACAAGATCCTCACCGGCCGACGCGACCGCATCCGCACACTCCGCCAGGAGGGTGGCCTTTCCGGCTTCACCCGGCGGGCGGAGAGCGAATACGACCCGTTCGGTACGGCACATTCGTCGACATCGATCTCGGCCGGGCTCGGCATGGCGGTCGCGCGCGACCTCCTCGGCGCCAGCAACCGCGTCGTTGCCGTGATCGGCGACGGAGCGATGTCGGCGGGCATGGCCTACGAGGCGATGAACAATGCAGGCCATCTCGGCTCGAACCTCATCGTCATCCTCAACGACAACGACATGTCGATCGCCCCGCCCGTGGGCGCGATGTCGGCGTATCTGGCGCGGCTCGTCTCGGGCCGGACCTACCGGCGGGTGCGGTCCCTCGCCAAGCACTTCCTCAGCTGGCTGCCGGAGCGGTTCCGCAACAAGGTCGCGCTGACGGAGGAGTTCGCGCGCTCGTTCTGGACCGGCGGCACGCTCTTCGAGGAGCTCGGCTTCTACTATGTGGGGCCCATCGACGGGCACAATCTCGACCACCTCCTGCCGGTGCTGCGGAACGTGGCCAACGCCAGGAACGGGCCGTTCCTGGTCCATGTCGTGACACAGAAGGGCAAGGGCTATCCGCCGGCCGAGAAGGCGCCCGACAAATTCCACGGCGTGGGCAAGTTCGACGTCGTCACCGGAGCGCAGGCACCGAACCAGAGCAACCTGCCGACCTACACCCGCATCTTCGGCGAGGCGCTGACGGCAGAGGCGGAGCGCGACGACAGGATCGTGGCCATCACCGCCGCGATGCCGGCCGGAACCGGCCTCGACCTTTTCGGCGCGCGCTTCCCGAAGCGGCTGTTCGACGTCGGCATCGCCGAGCAGCACGCGGTCACCTTCGCCGCGGGCCTTGCGGCGGAGGGGTTCAAGCCTTTCTGCGCGCTCTACTCAACCTTCCTCCAGCGCGGCTACGACCAGGTCGTCCACGACGTGGCGCTGCAGAACCTCCCGGTCCGCTTCGCCATCGACCGCGCCGGGCTGGTGGGCGCGGACGGCCCGACGCATGCGGGTGCGTTCGACACTGCCTTCCTCGCGCCGCTCCCGGGCATCGTCCTGATGGCCGCCGCGGACGAGGCGGAGCTGATGCACATGGTGGCGACCGCCGTTTCGCTCGACGACCGGCCGTCGGCCTTCCGCTATCCGCGCGGCGAAGGCGCCGGCGTCGATCTGCCCGAGCGGGGCGTACCGCTTCCGCTCGGCAAGGGCCGCATTCTCCGCGAGGGTACCAAGGTCGCCCTCCTTTCCTACGGCGCCAGGCTCCAGGAGTGCCTTGCAGCGGCGGACGAACTGGCCGGCTACGGCCTGCCGACGACGGTCGCCGATGCCCGTTTTGCCAAGCCGCTGGACATCGATCTGCTCCGCCGGCTGGCGCGGGAGCACGAAGTGCTGATCACCGTCGAGGAGGGCTCCTCGGGCGGTTTTGGTGCGATCTGCCTCGAAGCTCTCGCGCGGACGGGGGCGCTCGATGCCGGGGTGAGGATCCGTACGCTCACCCTTCCCGACCGCAATCTCGAGCAGGCTTCTCCGGGCAGTCTCTATGCCGCCGCCGGCCTCAACAGCGGCGGAATCATTGCCGCCGTGTTCACGGCGATCGGCCGCGCGGAACCCGCGCGCGCCGCCGGGCGCGCCTGACGCCGCGACGCCCTGACGCTGCGGGACCGCCGGTTGCGATCTGCTACTTTCGGATGGATGTCGACCGAGGCAACCCCCCTCCGCCAGACGACGCGCACGATCCCGGCGATCGAGTTCCCCGTCGCGCTGCGCTGCGGCCCTGGCGCCACCATCGCCACCAAGATCACACTGCCTGGCGGCGTCGCGACGGGCCCCCAGACCCAGCCCGGTCCGTAACGCCACGACGAACGCCACCGAGACCTTCAATGACCAGACTTCAGATGATCCGCTACACGATCTGGGGCGCCGCGGCCGTCATCCTGCTCGTGTTCGCCTTCGTGTTCTGGAGCCGAACCAATGAGGTGGAAACGGCGGACAGTTCGGCGGTGGTGACCATTGGCGGGCCGTTCACGCTCACGGCCCACAACGGCACCGTGGTCACCGAGGCCGCGCTCGAAGGGCAGCCGACGCTGATGTTCTTCGGCTTCACCCACTGCCCCGATGTCTGCCCGACGGCCCTTGCCGAGGTGGGCACGTGGCTCGAAGCGCTCGGCCCCGACGCCGACCTGCTCGCGGTCTATCTCGTTTCCGTGGACCCCGAGCGGGACACTGTGCCGGTGATGGCACAGTATCTCAGCGTGTTCGATCCGCAGATCACAGGACTCACCGGCACGCCGGAGCAGATCGATGCAATGCTCGACGAGTTCCACGTCTTCAGCGAGAAGGTTGAGGGCGCGGACGGCAATTACACCATGAACCACACCGCGGCGTTCTACCTGTTCGATGCCAACGGCGAGTTCGCCGATGTAATCAACTACAATGACGGGCGGGATGCGGCGGTCGCCGACATCCGCGCCGTCATCGACGGCTAGCCTCGCGCCGGGATGGCGCGGCTCGACAACGAGCTCGTCGCACGCGCCCTTGCGCCAACGCGCGCGCGGGCTCGCGATGCGATCCTGAGAGGCCATGTCACCGTCGACGGCAGGCCGGCGGACCGACCGGGTGTCGAAGTCCGCGCCGAGGCCGTGATCACCCTCACCGATCCCGCGGCCGGCTACGTCTCGCGGGCAGCGCTGAAGCTCATCCAGGCGCTCGATCATTTCGGCTACGATCCGGCCGGCAGGCGCGCGCTCGACATCGGCGCGTCGACCGGCGGCTTCACCCAGGTGCTGCTGCGCCGCGGCGCGGTCGAGGTGGTGGCGATCGACGTCGGCCATGGGCAGCTTGCCCCCGCGCTCGCGACCGATCCCCGCGTCCGGAACCGGGAGGGCGTCAATGCGCGGGCGCTTACCGCCGAGGACGCCGGCGGGCCGGTTGGCGCGGTCGTGAGCGACGTTTCCTTCATCTCGCAGCGGCTGGTCCTGCCACCGGCGCTCGCGCTGGCGGAGCCGGGGGCATTCGCGGTGGTGCTGGCGAAGCCGCAATTCGAGGTCGGGCGCGAGGCGATCGGGCGCGGCGGCCTCGTGCGGGACCCGCTCGTCGCCGAACACGCGGCGGAGGCGCTGCGCGACTGGCTTTCGGCCCAGCCCGGCTGGGCGGTCGACGGGCTCGTTCCTTCGCCGATCGCGGGGGGTGACGGCAATCGCGAGTTCTTGCTCGGCGCGCGCCGTCGCTAGGCCTTCGCCGTCATCGACTCGCGAATGCGGAACCGCTATCCAAGCGCCGGAGCGGGGATGAATGATGTTCGGGAGGATCGTCGGTCCATGAAGAGACTGGTCGCACTGGCAGCCGCCGTTTCCATGCTGCCCCTGGTCGCTCAGGCGCAGACGCCCGACCCGCAGGCCGTCGCGCTCCGAGACTGCCTCGTCACCAACTCGACGCCGGTGGAGGAGGGCATGTTCCGCAACATGCTCATTGCCCTTCTGCAGGAGGATGCCAACATCGCGCAGACCTACGTGATCGCCATCTTCGCGCAGATCCAGACAGTCGGCGCCGCATCCTGTGGCGTGACGGCGGAAGTGCAGGTGGCTCCGTGGGCGCTCAACGTGCCGGCCGACTACATCAACGTGATGCTGGCGCGCACCGTGGGCAATGCCCTGCGGTTCCTGCAGAACGCCGCGCAGGAGAACGCCGCGCCGCCGCCGGCTCCGGCCGCGCCTGCGTTCCAGATCGCACCCTGAGGCTGCCGGGATCGGCTGGGGCTGTCGCCCAAGGGGCGGCGGCACCTGCGCGGGACGAACCCGTCAGGCAGCGGCCCTGCTGCGATACGCGATGAGGTCGGCAACCGTCGCGTAGCGAAGGCCGTGCTCCCGCGCAAAGGCCTCGACGGCAGGACCGCGCATGACGGTGCCGTCGTCGTTCAGCAGTTCACCGATCACACCCACCGGGGCAAGGCCAGCCAGCTGGCAGAGATCCACCGCCGCTTCCGTGTGGCCGGGACGGGTGAGAACGCCGCCCTCGCGCGCAACGAGCGGGAACATGTGGCCCGGACGCATGAAGTCCTCGGGCCGGGAGGCCGGATCGGCAAGGGCGCGGGCGGTGTTCCGCCGTTCGGTGGCCGAGATTCCGCTGCGGTAGCCACCGCCCCTCCAGTCGACGGTTACCGTGAAGGCCGTGGCATGCGGGTCGGAATTCTCCGCCACCATCTGAGGCAGGCGCAGCCGGTCCGCGATCTCCTGCGTCAGCGGCGCGCAGATGATGCCGCTGGTGTGGCGGATGATGAGGGCGAGTTGCTCCGGCGTCGCGAGTTCGGCCGCAACGATGAGGTCGCCCTCGTTCTCACGGTCGTCGTCATCGACGATGACGACCATCTCGCCACGGGAGAATGCCTCTATCGCCTCGGCGGCGCGCCTATGAGCGTGGACCATCACCATACCTTCAGCCGCCGACCTGGCCGCGGTGGCGCAGATAGTGGTCGGCCAGGGTGCAGGCAAGCATGGATTCGCCGATCGGAACGGCCCTGATCCCGACGCACGGGTCGTGGCGGCCCTTGGTCGAGACGTCGACTTCCTCGCCCTCGGCGTTGACCGAACGGCGCGGCGTCAGGATCGACGAGGTCGGCTTGACGGCGAAACGGACCACGACCGGCGCTCCCGTCGAGATGCCGCCGAGGATGCCGCCAGCGTGGTTGGAGAGGAAGACGGGCTTGCCGTCCGGGCCGATCCGCATCTCGTCGGCATTCTCCTCGCCGCGGAGTTCTGCCGCGGCGAAACCGGCGCCGATCTCGACTGATTTCACCGCGTTGATCGACATCATGCCGCCGGCGATGTCCTGGTCGAGCTTGCCGTAGATCGGCGCGCCCCAGCCTGCCGGGACCCCTTCGGCGACGACCTCGATGACGGCACCGATCGAGGAGCCGGCCTTGCGGATACCGTCGAGGTAGTCCTCCCACAGCGGGACGATGCCCGGATCGGGCGAGAAGAAGGGATTGTCGTCGACGGCGTTCCAGTCCCAGCGCGACCGGTCGATGCGGTGCGGGCCGATCTGGACCAGTGCGCCGCGGATGGTCACACCGGGGATCACCGCCCGGGCAACGCCGCCCGCTGCCACGCGCGCCGCGGTCTCGCGCGCGGAGGACCGGCCGCCGCCGCGATGATCGCGGATCCCGTATTTCGTGTCGTAGGTGTAGTCGGCGTGGCCGGGCCGATAGCTCGTCCTGATCTCGGAGTAGTCCTTCGAGCGCTGGTCGACGTTCTCGATCATCATCGAGATCGGCGTGCCGGTCGTGATCCACGCCCCCGGCTCCGCGCCCGGCACCACACCCGATAGGAATTTTACCTGGTCAGGCTCGCGCCGCTGCGTGGTGAAGCGCGACTGGCCGGGCTTGCGCCGGTCGAGCCAGTGCTGGATGCCGGCATCGGTCAGCGCAATGCGCGGGGGGCAGCCGTCGACGACGGCGCCAAGCGCAGGCCCGTGGCTCTCGCCCCAGGTGGTGACGCGGAAGAGGTGCCCGAAGGTATTGTGCGACATGAGGCGCTTCTAGGCGCGAGGCGGGGGGAGGTCAAACCTTGAGATTGCCTGATGCCGCGCGTCCCGAGCGGCATCGCAGGCCGGCCCGGCCGCCTTCGCTGTCACCTGCAACCCCACAGTCGTCACCCCGGCGAAGGCCGGGGCCCATGGTGACTCGGAATCATATTGCGAGGCCCTATGGGTCCCGGCGTTCGCCGGGATGACGAACAGGTTGGTGTGGTCGTGATCACCAGTTCAGCTGTTCGTAGAGATCGTCCCAGTTCGGGTTCACGCTCACGATGAGCCAGATCTTCCAGGCGCGCTGCCATTCCTTGATCTGCCTCGCGTCGGATGGCGATCTCCATGGTCTGATGAAGCTCGTAGAAGACGAGCATCTTGATGCATGAAAGCCGGGGCCTCGCCGCGGGCCGCGAGTTACGGGCTGTACTGCTCGTCGAGCGCGTAGCCGGCGCCGCGGACGGTGCGGATCGGGTCCTTGGAGCGGCCGCGGTTGATGGCCTTGCGGAGGCGGCCGACATGGACGTCGACGGTGCGCTCGTCGACGTAGACGTCCCTGCCCCAGACGCTGTTGAGCAGCTGCTCCCGCGAAAACACGCGGCCCGGGCTCTGCATCAGAAACTCGAGGAGGTCGAACTCCTTCGGGCCGAGATGCAGTTCGCGGCCGCCGCGCCGTACGCGGTGGGTCTCACGGTCGAGCTCGAGGTCGCCGCTCTTGAGGATGGCGGCGATCGTCTCGGGCTTGGTGCGCCGCAGCATCGCGCGGATGCGCGCCATCAGTTCGGGCACCGAGAACGGCTTGACGACATAGTCGTCGGCGCCCGTCGACAGGCCGCGCACACGCTCGGTCTCCTCGCCACGGGCGGTGAGCATGATGATCGGCAGGCCGCGGGTCTCGTCACGCATCCGCAGGCGACGGCACAACTCGATGCCGGAGACGCCCGGCAGCATCCAGTCGAGGAGGAGGAGGTCCGGCACCGTCTCGCGGAGGCGGATTTCCGCCTCGTCGCCGCGCAGCACCGTCGAGACCGAATAGCCCTCGGCCTCGAGATTGTACTTGAGGAGTGTCGTCAGCGGCTCCTCGTCCTCCACGATCATCACGCGCGGTATCATTCGGCGTCTCCGTCAGGTCCGGCCGGTCGCTGCGGGTGTGGCAACGGCCTCAGTCATCCGCCTGCGGCAGGTCGAGGCTATCGGTGGACGAGCGGTCGTTCTTCGGCCGCTCCTCCGTCAGTGCCACGCCAGTAATCTGGTAGTGTACCGTCTCGGCGATGTTGGTCGCATGGTCGCCGATCCGCTCGATGTTCTTGGCGCAGAACAGGAGATGCGTGCAGAACCCGATGTTGCGCGGGTCTTCCATCATGTAGGTGAGCAGTTCGCGGAACAGCGAGGTGTAGAGCGCATCGAGTTCCTCGTCGCGGTTCCACACCGCCAGCGCCTGCGCAACGTCGCGCCTGGCGTAGGCATCCAGCACGTTCTTGAGCTGCTCGAGGCCCAGCTCGGCGAGGTGCTCGACGCCGTGGAGGAGTTTTGGAGGCTGGAACTGGCCCTGCAGCGCGATCACGCGCTTGGCGATGTTCTTGGCAAGGTCGCCGACGCGCTCGAGGTCGCCGGCGATGCGGATGGCGGCCACGATCTCGCGCAGGTCGCGCGCCATCGGCTGGCGGCGGGCGATGAGCAGGATCGCCTTCTCCTCGATCTCGTGCTGCAGCGCGTCGATCCGCCGGTCGTCCAGGATGACGTCCTCGGCCGAATCGATGTCGATCCGCATCAGGGCGGAGATCGAGCGATCGACCATCTGCTCGGCGAGGCCGCCGACTTCCGCAACGTTGCGGCCGAGCTCCTTGAGCTCGTCGTCGAAGGCCGTGACGGTGTGGTTGGCCATTTCGCTTGCTCTTCTTCTCGCTGCCTAGCCGAACCGGCCGGTGATGTAGTCCTGCGTCCGCTGGTCATGCGGATTGGTGAACATGAACTCGGTCGATCCGGTCTCGACGAGGATGCCGAGGTAGAAGAACGCGGTCTGCTGCGAGACGCGTGCCGCCTGCTGCATCGAGTGCGTCACGATGATGATCGTGAAGTTCTGCCGAAGCTCGTCGATGAGTTCCTCGATCTTTGCCGTCGCGATCGGGTCGAGTGCAGAGCATGGCTCGTCCATCAGGATCACCTCAGGCGACACCGCGATGGCGCGGGCAATGCAGAGGCGCTGCTGCTGGCCTCCCGAAAGACCGTTGCCGGGTTCCTTCAGGCGATCCTTGACTTCGTCCCAGAGCGCCGCCCTGCGAAGGCTCTGCTCCACGATGACGTCCATTTCTGCCTTGCTGCGGACGAGACCATGGATCTTCGGCCCATAGGCGACATTGTCGTAGATCGACTTCGGGAACGGATTCGGCTTCTGAAAGACCATCCCGACCCGTGCGCGAAGGAGCACGACATCAACCGAGCGGTCCAGGACGTTGTCCGCGTCGATCAGTATTTCTCCGGTCACCCTGCAGCTGTCGATGAGGTCGTTCATCCGGTTGATGCACCGGAGAAAGGTCGACTTGCCGCAGCCCGACGGACCAATGAAGGCCGTGACGGACCGTGACGGGATGTTGATCGAGACGGACTTTATCGCCTGCTTCTCACCGTAGAAGACGTCCACCCCGCGGGCCGAGACCTTGATCGGGGTCGTGGCGGCCTGATTGTCCCTGCCGGTCACCTGGACCGAGCTGACCGGCTGTTCCATGTTTCTCAACTCACCACCTTGTTTGGAGCCGTTGGCGCAGGAAGATCGCCAGCCCGTTGAGCAGGATCATCATCGCCAGCAGGACGATGATCGCGGCGGAAGTGCGGGCCGCGAAGAAGTTCTGATTCTCGTTGGCCGCCCAGAGATACAGCTGCACCGGGAGGGCCGTTGACTGGTCGAAGATGCCCGACGGGACGTTCGCGACGAACGCGTTCATGCCGATGAGGAGCAGCGGCGCCGTCTCTCCGATCGCCTGCGCCACGCCGATGATCGTCGCTGTGAGGATACCCGGGATGACAAGTGGCAGTACGTGGTGGAACACGACCTGTACGCGTGAGGCCCCGAGCCCGAACGCCGCCTCCCGGATGGAGGGCGGAACCGTGCGGAGGACGCTGCGCGTGGCGATGATGATCGTAGGCAGCGTCATCAGGCTCAGCACCAGACCGCCGACGATGGGTGCCGAAAGGGGCAGTTGCAGGGCGTTGATGAACACCGCCGCGCCGAGCAGGCCGAAGACGATCGAGGGGACGAACGCGATGTTGTTGATGTTGATCTCGACGAGGTCCGTGAAGCGGTTTCTCGGTGCAAACTCCTCGAGGTAGATCGCGCCGGCGACCCCGATCGGCACCGTCAGGACGATGACGATGAGCATCATGTAGAGCGTGCCGACGAACGCGCCGGCGAGGCCTGCGGTGGCGGGCGACGACCGTGAGTCCACGTTGGTGAATATCCACGTGGCGAACACGTTGTGCATCGTGCCGTCCTCGACCATGCCATCGACCAGCTGCTGCTGCACCAGAGTGAGCTGCTGTTGCGATTCCGGCAGCGACCGGTCGATGTTGCCCTTCACCCAGACGTCGACGTCGGCACCGGCGATCAGCTCGAACGGAACCGTCTGGCCGATCAGACCCGGATCCGCCTGGACCATGTCGCGAAGGCGGAACCGCTCGTTCGACGCATAGATGACGCGCAGGTCCCGGCTCGCCGCGGGGGTTTCGAGTTCCGCGTTGATCGCGGCCTCGATGATGCGGCCGAAATTAATTCCTGCCAGTTCGTTCTGCCACGCCAGATACGCGGCATCGTAGGCCGCAGTCGTCGGGAACTCCGAGGGCTCCGGCCGCGGACCGACGTCGACGATCTCCGGGTCGAAGTAGACATCGACCGACATCACCGCCTGGAAGAATGCCGGGATGCCCGATCGGAGAATGGTGCCGAACAGGATGGCGACGAAGAGGACCGCCAGGGCGGCACAACCGATGCCGTAGGCCTTGAACCGCGTTTCCTGGCGCCGACGGCGCTTGAGGGAGGCGGCCACGAGATCGGCGGTGCGGCTTGCCGGGACCGGAGAGGGTGCGTGCGCCACGGAGCTCATTAGCGGTACTGATCCCGGTACTTCTTGACGATGAAGATGGCGACGACGTTGAGAGCGAGGGTCATCACGAACAGCGTGATGCCGAGCGCGAAGGCGACCAGCGACTGCGGGCCGGCGAAATCGGTGTCGCCGGTCAACTGGTTGACGATGGACACAGTGATCGTCGAAACAGCTTCAAACGGGTTGCCCTGAAGCACCGGGCTGTTGCCCGCGGCAAGAACGACGATCATCGTTTCGCCGATCGCTCGGGACACCGCGAGGATGAACGCCCCCACAAGCCCGGGGATCGCGGCCGGGATGATCACCTTGCGGATCGTCTCGGACGGCGTCGCGCCGAGGCCGAGCGAGCCATCGCGGAGCGACCCGGGAACCTGGGTGATGATGTCGTCGGCCAGCGACGAGATGAACGGGATGATCATGATGCCCATGACCAGCCCCGCGGTCATCGCACTCGTCTCGTTGACCGGAAAGCCAAGGAGATCGCCAAGGCCGGCCAGCGCGGGACCCACCGTCGACAGGGCGAAGAAGCCGTAGACGATGGTCGGGATGCCGGCCAGGACCTCGATTATCGGCTTCGTGAACGCCCTGACGGAAGGCCTGGCATAATTGGACAGGTATATCGCCGTCATCAGCCCGACGGGCACCGCCACGAGCATCGCGATGATGGTGACGAGCAGCGTGCCCCACAGGAGCGGCAGCAGGCCATACTCGCCGGCGTCGCCGGCGCCGGTCGACGAGAAGGTGGGGCTCCACACCGTGCCGAAGAAGAAACTGGCGGGATTGACGAAGGTGAAGAAGCGGAGCGCTTCTGAAAGCATCGAGAGTACGATGCCGACGGTCGTCAGGATGGCGATGGTCGATGACGCCAGAAGAAGCAGGCGCACGAGCCATTCGATCTGGTCGCGCGCCTTGAGGCGCGGCGTGATCCGGCGAAGCGTCAGAACCAGGCCGACGATGGCAAGCGAAGCAGCAATGGCGACGACGGCAAGCTGCCAGATCGTCCTTGCGCGCTTCACCGCGTCGGCCACGGTCAATTCCTCGGGAGTGGCCACATCGGCAACGCCTACGCCATCGGCGAGGTCCATCACGCGCTGAATCGCCCGGAGCTGGGTGCCCTGGTCCGCCTCGGCCACAGCGGGAGGGAGCTCCGCGAGGGCAAGGGCATCCAGGACGCCGCCCGAAGCTCCAATCCAGAGAATGACGACGATGAGGGAAGGAATGCCGCACCAGAGTGCAACCAGCATTCCGTAGTGCGCCGGGAGCGACTGAAGGCGCTGCTTGCCCTCGATGGCGACCTGTCGGCTGCGCCGCGTGCCGAGGCGATAGCCCAGGGCCATGATGCCGAGGAGGATTACGATCAGCAGCCAGTTCACAGTGCGTCCGCCCGACCTGCAGGGAAGAAAGGATGGGCGGCGGATCCGCCCATCCTGAAATCAACCGTGGACCAAGAGCCTACGGGGTGACGTAGACGCGGGTCTCGAGGTTGGCGAGGGCCGCGGCACGGACATCATCCGGCTGCGGGATCAGGCCGGCGTCCTGGAGGATGCCGCCCAGGCCGGTCATCTCATCGGAGAGGAAGTAGCGAACGTACTCTTCGATGCCCGGGATGACGCCGATGTGCTCGCCCTTGACGTAGAAGAACAGCGGGCGGGAAACCGGGTAGGTGCCGTCGGCAACGGTATCGAGGCTCGGGATCACGCCGTTGACGGTGGCGACCTTCAGCGTGTCGCGGTTCTCTTCGTAGAAGGAGAGGCCGAACACGCCGACCGCGGTCGGGGTCGACTGGAGGCGGGCGAGGGTCTCGGTGTAGTCACCGGCGATCTCGATGACGCGGCCGTCGGCACGGAAGGTCGTGCACTGCGCTTCGGCGCCACCGGCCTCGCGACAGCCTTCACCAACGACGCGATCCTGGAAGACTTCGCGGGTGCCGTGGTTGGTGCCCGGGATGACCAGCGTGATTTCCTGGTTCGGAAGCGTCGGGTCGATCTGGTTCCACGTGGTGTAGGGGTTCGCAACCCAGACGCCATCGACCGGAACCTGCGCGGCCAGCGCCTTGAAGACGTGGACCGGGGTCAGGGCGAAGTCACCCTGCGAGGTGGAGGTGGCGAACACGATGCCGTCGTAGCCGAACTGGATCTCGATGATCTGGGAAATCCCGGCGGTGTTGCAGGCGGCGATCTCCGCCGGACGCATCTTGCGGGAGGCATTGGCGATGTCGATGAAGCCGGCGCCGACGCCTTCGCAGAACTGGCGGAAGCCGCCGCCGGTGCCGCCGGAGCCGACGACCGGGGTGTTGAAGGCCGGGAAGGCGTTGCCGAACTCTTCCGCGACGATCGACGCGAACGGGAAAACCGTCGACGAGCCGGCGATCTGAATGGTGTCGCGAGCCTGGGCGAAGGCCAGGGTCGAGGTGGTGGCGAGGGCAAGAGCCGCAACGCCGAGCTTGGTGAGGTTCATTTCTGTCTCCTGTCTGAGGGGAGCCTCAGGGGGCGGAGCCTCTGAAGACGGCGGGCCTGCCTATCCCCGGCTCTCTGCGGCGTAACCTAGGGACGGGGTGCAATCGTTCTATGACTGGTGGACGACAGTTCTATGACAACGCA
>CAXNGA010000005.1:0-15288 GCA_964201375.1 Kaistiaceae bacterium | reverse complement strand
CGGAACGATGGTGCGAGGGGAACTCCGGTCAGGGTGGCGAGTAGCGAAAAGCGAGCGGCGAATAGCGAATAGCGAATAGCGAGTGGCGGGTGCGGGTGGCGGCTGGCGACCGGCAGTTCGCCGCCATTTCTGCCCCTGCATCAGAGGTTTCGTTCCGCCAGTTCGCGGAACGCGTCGGGGACGGTGCGGGGCGCCTCGAGCGCAGCGGCGCCATAGCCGACGGCATCGCGTCCGAAGCGCTCGCGGATGGCGTCGACCGCCCGATCGGCGACCCAGCGGGCCGCTCCCGTCGGTGAGCCGGGGCTCCGGCGCTCGTCGGTCCGGCTCCGCAGCGGAAGCTCGAGCTGCAGTTCGGCCTGGTCCTCGAGGTGGGAGACGCCGATGGCGAGGAGCGTGATCCAGCGCTCGTCCGGATGATCGGCGAGGGCGGTTCGCACGAGGTCCTGCGCAACCTCGGAGATCATGCCGGTGGCGGCGATCGCGACGGGCATTGTCACCGACCTCGTGATCGCGCGGAAATCGGCGAAGCGCACGCGCACCGTCACAGTCCTGCCTCCGCGGCCGCCGGCACGGAGACGGCTGGCGACACGGTCGGCGAGGTGGAGGAGCGCGGGCACGATCACGCGGCGTGTCGGCGGCTTCCGGCCAAGCGCCGACTGCGCGCCGATCGAACGTGCCCGCCGGTCCGTCACGATCCGCCGCGGGTCGCGGTTCCAGGCGAGGTCGTCGAGCTTGCTGCCGATCGCCTGACCGAGGATGCGCTCCAGGGAATAGCCCGGCGTTCGGGCCAGTTCGCCGATCCGCGTTACGCCGATCGTGGCGAGGCGGGCCCTGGTGGCAGGGCCGACGCCCCAAAGCAGCTCGACGGGGAGTTCGTGCAGGAATTCCAGTTCGCGGGCCGGGTCGACGACGAGGAGCCCGTCGGGCTTCGCCACCTGCGAGGCGACCTTGGCGAGGTGCTTGGTCCGGGCGATGCCGATCGAGATCGGCAGGCCGAGTTCCACGCGGACCCTGCGGCGAACCTCGCGGGCCATTTCCTCGGGCGAGCCGAAGAGGTGCTCCGAGCCGGCAACGTCGGCAAACGCCTCGTCGATCGAGATCCGCTCCACCGCGGGGGTGAAGTCGTGGAGCACGGCGATCGCCGCGTCACCGAGACGCCTGTACTCCGTGAAATGGCCGCCCACGAAGATCAGCTGCGGGCAGAGCTGCCTCGCCTCACGGCCCGGCATCCCGCCCCGGACGCCGAACGCCTTTGCCTCGTAGGAGGCGGCAAGCACGACGCCACCGCCGACCGCGATGGGCTTCCCCCGCAGCGAGGGATCGAGCAGCTGTTCGACCGAGGCGTAGAAGGCGTCGAGGTCGGCATGGAGGACCGTCGCAGCCCGCCGCTCGACGCCGCCGACAACGGCCGGCACCGCACGGCCCGCCGCTTCCCGTCCTCCCGCAAGGTCGAGTTTTCCCGATTCCATCAGAGCCATCCCGGTGCTGGTGTTCACCTTATGTTCTGCAGGAGATGGCGTCAATCGGGGGGAGGGTGAGTGGTGAGTGGTGAGTGGTGAGTGGTGAGTGTTAGCGAAGGCAATCATTTCACTACTCACCACTCACTACTCACTACCTCACCCGCTTCCCGCTACCTCACCCCTCACACCCGCTCGATCGGCATGGCGCGGATCACGACTTCCTCCTCGCCGAGGCGGCGTTCCAGGCGGGCGCGGTAGCTTCGCCACCACACCGGGTCCCAGATGGCCGCCATCACTTCCACCACGACGATGTCGTCGCGGACGGTGCGTTCCTGATCGTTGCGCCAGAAGCCCTCGGCGGGTGCGCGGGAGTAGACCGTCAGACCGCCGAACCTTTCGGACAGCTCGGTCCGGATCTGGGTTGCTTCGGTCTGGTCGGCGCCGAGCGGCAGCAGGAGCTGGACGAGATGCACATTCGTCTCCCGGGAAATTCAGCCAGCATATCGCGCGGCGGCACGGGCACGGAAGCATCTTCGGCTACAGGCGCCCCGCCGCGATGATGCGCTCGAGGAATTTCTGCGTCCGCGGGTGCTGCGGCCGCGAGAACAGCTCCCGGGGCGGGCCATCCTCGATGATGCGCCCGCCTTCGAGGTAGCAGACGCGGTCCGACACATCGCGGGCAAAGCCCATCTCGTGCGTGACGATGACCATCGTCATGCCTTTGTCCTTGAGGTCGCGGATGATCCTGAGGACCTCGCCGATCAGTTCCGGGTCGAGCGCGCCGGTCACCTCGTCGAGAAGAAGGACGTCGGGGTTGGTCGCGAGCGACCGGATGATGGCGACACGCTGCTGCTGCCCGCCGGAAAGCTGCTCCGGATACTGCGAAATGCACTCCGACATGCCGAACATCGCAAGGAGCCCGCGCGCGGCTTCCTCGGCCTCGCGCCGCGGCACGCCGTGGACCTTGCGCGGCGCAAGGGTGATGTTCTGCAGCACGCTGAGATGCGGGAACAGGTTGAACGACTGGAAGACGATGCCGATGCGCCGGTAGAGGCCGTTCGCACCAAAGCTGTCGTGGTCGATCGACACGCCGTCGAGGAGGATGCGGCCGGCATCGAAGTCGACCAGCCGGTTGATGCAGCGGAGAAGGGTCGACTTGCCGGAGCCGGACGCGCCGATCAGCGCCACGACCTCATGGGCGCCGATCGAAAGATCGATCCCGTCGAGGACGCGTTTCTCGCCGAAGAACTTGGTGAGGCGGTCGACGACGACGCGGGTCAAGGTCAGATCATCCCGCCCTGGAGCCGGCGTTCGCGGTCGCGACGCGTGAGGTAGTCGACGAAACGGGCGAGCGGGATGGTCGTCACGAGGAAGAGCGCGGCGGCGACGAGATAGGATGAGTAATTGAAAGTCTGATTCATGTAGATCTGGGCTTCCCGGACCGCGTCGCGGACGCCTACCACCGACAGAAGGGCGACATCCTTCTGGAGTGCCACGGCAAGGTTGAGGAGAGCCGGCACCACGTTCCGGATCGCCTGCGGCAGGATGGCGTAGCGCAGCGCCTGGAGCTGGGTGAGCCCGAGCGCCTTGGCCGCCGCCCGCTGCCCGTCATGCACCGCGTCGATGCCGGAGCGGTACACCTCCGTGGCGTAGGCCGAGTAGCTGAGCGTCATGGCGACGATGCCCCAGAACAGGGCGCTCGACGGCAGGTTCGGGATGCGGAGGGCCGGGATTCCGAAGGCAAACAGCACGACGAGAAGAAGCGCGGGAATGCCGCGGAAGAGATCGACATAGACGATCGCGAACACACGGAGCGGCGCGAACAGCGGACCGCGCAGCACGCGGAAAAGCGTCAGCAGCAGCGCCCAGGTGCCGATCGAGACGATGCAGATGACCCAGATCTCGAGGTTGAGCCAGAAGCCGCGGAGGACATCGGGGAACGACTCCACCATGGCGTCCCAGTTGAAGAACTGGCGCTTGATCCGCGGCCATTGCTCGCTGCGCGCGACGAAATGGGCGATCGTGCCGAAGACGACGACGACGCTGGCGATGCTGACGAGGATGGGCAGCCAGCTGATTTCCCGCTGGCGCCGGGGCGGCCGGGCGGGCGCCGCAGCGCCCGACCGATCCGCCCCGTTCCGAGGGCCCGGCGACGAGTCGCCTGAACTCATTCGTTGATGACGCGGGCGTTGAGATCGCCCGTCAGGTACTGGGCGGCGATCTCCGCCACGACGCCGCCATCGATCAGCGTCCCGAGCGCCTCGTCCACCCAGTCGACCAGCGGATTCTCGAACTCGAACAGGAGGCCGAAGCCCTCGTCGCGCTCGTCGATCGGCAGGAGCGCGGCGATGCGCGCATCCGGCACCTGCACGGCGGTCACGAAAAGGGCTGTCGGCAGGGCCGTCACGGTGGCGTCGATCTGGCCAGCCTGCATGGCGAGGAACACGCCCGCCTGGTCGTTGTAGACCGCAGCATTCGTGATCCCGAGGACGTTCTCGATATAGTCGAGGTCGGTGGTCCCGATGGCAACACCCCAGCGCGCGGCGCGGAGTTCCGCGAACGTCGTCGCGTTCTCGAGCGGGCTGCCGGCGAGGACGATGAGCGCCTTCTCCGGCTGGTAGTACACGCGCGAGAAGGTAGCGACCGCCGAGCGCTCGGCCGTCACCGAGATCTGCTGGATCGAGAAGTCGTACAGCTTGTCACCGGGGGCGATCGCGGCTTCGAAGGTCTCGTCGACCCACACCACGTCTTCGCGGGCAAAGCCCATCTCGGCGGCAAGCGCATAGACGAGCGCCGCCTCGAAACCCTCGCCGGCGGCGGGATCGTTGTTGAGCACCCATGGCGGGTAGGACGGGTCGCTGGTGGAAACGGTCAGCTTCCCGGGGGTGAAGAGGCGCGGATCCTGCGTTGTTCCTTCCTGGGCGATGGCAGCGCCAGTGGCGATCGTCAGGGCAAGGACCGCTGCGGCCGCCAGGCGGCCGCGGGTCAGAAATGCAATCGACATCCCGTTCCTCCGTTGTGGTCCCATCGAGCCTGCAAGCATCGGGCCGCCGCTCGCCCCGGTGAGGGCGAGTGCGCGCGACTGGTCGGAACACAGACTGTGGATAGCCCCGTTGCTTGCAGCGATCCTGTAGCATACAGCGCCGGATCGCAAACCGAAGCAACGTGGATGATGCCGGATCATCGTCAGCGGGCAGGCATTTCCCCACGGGGGGCGGTTCCGGGATGCCGTACCCGTCGAGGACGCCCGGGAGCGTTGCCGAACGCCGGAGCCGTCGGGGGCCGTCAGTAATCCGTGCGCGCGGGGGCTCCGAGGAGGCGGTCATACGCGGCCTCTGCAGCGCCGTAATACCCCGCCGCAATCTCGATGAGGGCCGGCCGGTTGCGCACCAGGAGGCGGCCGCGCAGCGATCGGACGATGCAGTCGCCTTCGAGGAGATGCAGCGCCTCGGTGACGCTGGCCCGCCGGACGCCGAGCATGGTTGCGAGCTGCTGGTGCGTCAGGGGCAGGACGTCGGAGCCCATGCGGTCATGGGTCATCAGGATCCGCCGCGCGAGGCGCTGGCTGAGGACACCACGTGCATTGGCAAGCGCGGTGTCGCCGGTCTGCACGAGGAAGGCCTGCACGTAGCGCAGCAGGAAATCGCGGAGATCGCGTCGTTCGGCCACGAAGGCGCGAAACCGGCATGCCTCCATCGCCAGCGTCTCGCCGCCCACCTGCGCAATCGTCGAGAACGGCCAGTTTGCATTGCTGAGGATTTCCGGAACCCCGGTCATTCCCTCGCAGCCGATGAGGGCGATTTCGGCGCCGGGACGCCGCACGGTCGCAGGGCCGACCACCGAGAGGATCGCGGTGGATGGAAAATGGATCTCCCCGGCGGGCTGGTCGGGCTCCTGCAACACGGTCGCCGGAGCCATGTCGGTGGCAACGAGATGGCGGCGGAGATCGTTGGCGGCCGCGGGCGGCATGCAGGCAAGAAGCCTGTTGCCGCCGAGCGGGCCCGGCCTCTGGCGCGCCGGCCGGAACAGCACGTCGACGATGTGGTGCGGGTCCTGCAACATGACGTTCTGATCACCCGTCGCCGGGTCGGCGAAACCCGGCGCCGTGAACACGAAAGGCACGCCGCGGCGCCGGAGGGCTTCGGTGATCGGCCCGCTCCACCCGGTCTCGCGCGGAATGTCGAAGACGGCGCCGTCGAGCGGAGGACTCCGGTCCAGCATGGCGAGGGCGTCCTCGACGGTCTCCACGGGCCCGAGCACCGTGTGACCGTGGCGGCGCAGTCCGTTGGCAAGGACCATGGCGTGCTCCTCGCCGTCACCGACGACGAGAAGGGACCGCGCGTCCGCTTCGGCGCTGCCGATCATGACCACGCCTCCCCGACAGCCGGAGGCGGCGGTTCAGGGCGGTCGTCGCGGGTGGTGGGCATGGTCTTCACAGCGGGAGAACGCCCGAGGCCCCGGGGAGTTGCAGCCCGCCGGATCGTGTGTTGCCAACGCGTGCGCACGTGGCGCGATGGAGCGGCCGGAACCCGCGCGGCACGGTCTGCCGACGGGCCCGGCAACGGCGGTTCAGTCGCCTCGCATCCGTCCGGCCGCCGGCTGCGCGCCCCTGTCCGCAGCGCGGGTTGAGCCAACGGCAACCGGCCGCGACGTCCGGGAGCATGTCCGCCGGGCTTGATCTTCGGCCGGCTGCCGGTGGATGGTCGGCGGACACGGCGCGCCCCGCTCCATCGCCGTAGTGCGCAACAAGGGTTCCTGCTGCGGCAGCAGCCTCAGGCCGTCGAGGAAGTCTTGCAGCAGTCCAAGGACTATCCGTTCCTCAGCGGCGGCGGGGAGGCGGCCTCGATCATCGCAGGGTTCGGCTGGGCATCGACGCCGCTCGGGCCCATCGAGGGATGGCCCGGCGGTCTCAAGACGACGATCGCGCTGATACTGCGCTCGCCCGTTCCCATCGTGACCCTTTGGGGCACCGACGGGATCATGATCTACAACGATGCCTATTCGGCGATTGCGGGCGGACGACACCCGGCGCTGTTCGGATCGAAGGTCCGCGAAGGCTGGCCCGAAGTCGCCGACTTCAAAGACAACATCATGGCGATCGGGCTCGCCGGCGGCACGCTCGCCTATCGCGACCTCCCGCTCACGCTCTACCGCAATGGCGGCAAACCGGAGCGGGTCTGGCTCAACCTCGACTACTCGCCGCTCCTCGGGGACGATGGGACGCCGGTCGGTGTCATGGCGATCGTCGTGGAGATCACCGACAGGATCCGCGTCGAGCGCGCCCTCGATGCGGAGCGCGAGGGGCTCAAGCGGATGTTCGACCAGGCGCCCGGCTTCATCGCGATGGTGGAGGGACCGGACCACCGCTTCACGATGGCGAACCCAGCCTATCGCACCCTGTCCGGGGGCCGCCTGCTCGTCGGCCTCACGGTCGCGGAAGCGCTGCCCGAAGTGGTCGAGCAGGGCTTCATCGGGCTCCTGGACGAGGTCCGTGACACGGGCGAACCGCATGTCGGCGAGCGCACCCCGATCAACCTCCTCCAGGAGGATGGCACGCTCGAGAAGCGCTACCTCGACTTCGTCTACCAGCCCATCAGGGCCGACGACGGCACCATCACCGCGACCTTCATCCAGGGGCACGACGTCACGGAGCAGCACCAGACCGAGGTCGCGCTCCAGGCCCTCAACAACACGCTCGAACAGCGCGTGATCGCCGAGGTCTACGCCCGCTCGAAGGTCGAGGAGCAGCTACGGCAGATCCATAAGATGGAGGCAGTGGGCCAGCTCACGGGTGGCATCGCGCACGACTTCAACAACATGCTGGCGGTCATCAGCGGGGCGCTGAACCTCCTGAAGCGGAAGCGGGCGCGCGGCGAGACCGACTTCGACCGCTTCATCGACGCCGCGCTCGAGGGCGCCCAGCGCGCCGCAACGCTGACCCAGCGGCTGCTCGCCTTCTCGCGGCAGCAGCCGCTTGCGCCCGAACCGCTCGTCGTCAACCGCCTCGTTGCGTCGATGAGCGAACTCCTCACGCGGACGCTCGGCGAGCACATCAACATCGAGACGGTGCTTGCCGCCGGCCTCTGGCAGGTCCGAGCCGATCCGGCCCAGCTCGAGAATGCCGTGCTGAACCTTGCGGTGAACGCGCGGGACGCGATGCCGGAAGGCGGCAGGCTGACGATCGAGACCCAGAATGCGTTCGTCGACGAGGCATTCGCCGCGGAGTTTGCGCTCGCGTCGGGCCAGTACGTGCTTCTCGCCGTCACCGATTCGGGTTCCGGGATGACGCCGGAGGTCATCGCCAGGGCGTTCGACCCGTTCTTCACGACCAAAGGCGTCGGCAGGGGCACGGGCCTCGGACTGAGCCAGGTCTACGGCTTCGTCCGGCAGTCGGGCGGGCACGTGAAGATCCAGTCCGGGATCGGTGTCGGCACGACGGTCAGGATCTACCTCCCGCGCCATCACGGGGAGTCGGAGGTGCCAGCCGCGAAGCCATTGGCGGCGGCAGCGAGGCAGGGCAACAACAGCGAAGTGATCCTCGTCGTCGAAGACGATTCGCGCGTCCGCACGCTCTCGGTCGAGAGCCTGCGGGAGCTCGGCTACACGGTCATCGAGGCTGGCAGCCCCCGCGCCGCGCTTGCCGTGGTGGACGGGCCCGAGACGGTAACGCTCCTCTTCACCGACGTCGTGATGCCGGAGATGTCGGGCCGCGAGCTGGCCGACCTCGCCCAGGTGAAGCGGCCCGGGTTGAAGGTGCTGTACACGACCGGCTACACGCGGAATGCCATCGTCCACAACGGCATGCTCGACCCCGGCACCAGCCTGCTGGCCAAGCCCTTCAGCATCGAAGAGCTTGCGCGCAAGGTGCGCCAGCTTCTCGACGGGGCCGTCTAGCGCAGGGACCGGCCGCGCCGGCAACAGGATTGCAGTCCATGGCCAGTTCCCAGGGGGCCGCACGGGGCGGGCAGGAGGCCGGACAGGTGATCGCCGGGCAGAGCCTCTCGGAGCGCATCGTCGCGGCATACGACGATCTCACCCGAAACGAGCGGCGTCTGGCCGACCTTCTGCTCGAGAATCCGGACATCCTCGTCCTTCATTCCGCGACGGAGATTTCCGGCCTCGTCAGCGTGTCGAAGGCGACCACCGCACGCTTCTTCCAGCGGTTGGGCTATCCCTCCTTCAAGACCGCCCAGAAGACGGCGAAGGGGGAACGCGACGGGACTCCGACCGTCGATGGCGAGAAGCTCAGCCGCTTCATCGGCAAGCAGAGCGATATCTCGGAGCATCTCGGCTCGGAAATCCAGAACCTCGTCCGCTCGATCGAGCAGCTCCGTTCGGACGAGATCAGCAGCGCCATCCAGGCGCTGGCCCGCTCCGACAAGCTCTGGGTGGTCGGCTTCGGCGACAACTACCCGCTCGCCCATTTCGCCCGCTCGCTTCTCATCAGGGTCAAGGCTGACATCCGCATGATCCCGATCGGCGGCTTCTCGATTCCCGAAGAGTTCGCCTCGATCCGCCAGACGGACGCGGTGATCGCCCTCGGCGTGGGAAGGAAGACGCGGAACCTCCGCTCGCTCATGCGCTCGGCCATCCGTGCCGGGGCGCAGGTCGTCTTCATCACCGACCAGGCGAGCCGCGCCGGCCCCGACGTCGCATCCGTCACGCTCCGCTGCCGGACGCGCGGCGCCGGCGTGTTCGACTCGGTCGTGGCCCCGGTGTCGGTCGTCACCTATCTCTGCTCCGCGCTCGCGGTCCGGATGGGTCAGACTGCGATCGAGCGGCTCCAGTACATCGAGCAGATCCACGACGAGTGGGGCGACATGCTCAGCAACGACCTCTAGGAGCGCGTTTCGTTTCAGAAACGACGCGTCTGGACGAGTTTGAGGGAGCGTTGCTGGCGCTTCTGAAAATGCGCACGTCATTGATGAAATTGCTTTGACTTGGTTTCTCACCGGAGCCTAGCGTCGGCCAGTCAAGCTCGGCTGCCGCGGTCGCAAGTCTTCGGAAGCGCTCCGGCAGTACTCCTCGAACGAACATCCCGTCACCGCCGTGCCAAGGCACGTCAACCCACGAAGAGGGCGCTTCGTGGGGTGGGCGGTGGCGTGTCTACGGGACGCCTCATCTTCGGAGACATGGAATGAACATAAGGACAAAGAGGTGGGGTGGATCGCTTCTTGCGACCGCCGCCCTCCTCGCTGCTGCAACCGGCGCCTCTGCCGACGAAATCGTCTGGGCGCGCTACGGGGACATCGATACGATGGATCCGCACCGTGCCACGAGCACGCTGTCGCTCCAGGTTTGGAGCCTCGTCTTCGACACGCTGCTTGCGGTCGATGCCACCGGCGCTCCCGTCCCGCATGTTGCGGAATCGTGGGAGGTGAACGGGGCCGGCACCGAGTACACCTTCCACCTGCAGGACGGCGTGGTCTGTCATGACGGCACGCCGCTCGACGCCACCGACGTTGCCTACACCGTCAACCGTGCGTTCGACTCCGCCAATCCGAGCGTCACGCAGGCGAGCTGGGGTCCGGTCACCGGCGTTGAGGTCATCGACCCGCTGACGGTGAAGTTCATGCTCTCGGCGCCCTTCGTGGCGCTGATCCCGTTCCTTGCGGACTCGTTCTCGTCGATCATCTGCGACAGCAATGAGGGCGTGGAGGGCTTCGGCACCACGGCAGCGATCGGCTCGGGTCCATGGAGCTTCGTCTCCTGGACGCGCGGCGACCGCATCGTGCTGGCGGCCCACGACGCCTACCAGAACTTCGGCAAGCTCGCGGAGAACCCAGGTCGTCCCCATGAAGACGGCCTCGTCATCACCGTCGTGCCCGAGCCACAGACCCGCCTTGCCGGCCTTCTGACCGGCGAGATCGACATTGCCGAGCCACCGCTCGACGATGTGCCGACATTCGAAACCTCGGGCGAGCTCAGGATCGTCATCGCCGAGAACACCGGCCAGAACGTGTTCTGGGAGTTCTCGATCCACCGGCCGCCATTCAACGACGTGCGCGTCCGCCAGGCCGTCGCGCATGCCACCGACGTCCAGACCGCGCT
This sequence comes from Kaistiaceae bacterium, assembly GCA_964201375.1. Lineage (GTDB taxonomy): Bacteria > Pseudomonadota > Alphaproteobacteria > Rhizobiales > Kaistiaceae > JADLGL01. The sequence continues at coordinate 4,777 of CAXNGA010000005.1, read as the reverse complement.
GTCGCTGGTCTATGGCAACCTCTCGATCCCGGAGGCCTGCCCGATCTCGCGCGGCGTCTTCGGCAACAACCAGGAGTTCTGCCTCGCCCACGGCCAGCAGTACGATCCGGACCGGGCGCGTGCGCTCCTGGCCGACGCCGGCTACGGACCGGCGAACCCGCTGACGGTCTCCATGCTCGTGTGGACCGGCGGCAACCGCGATCGCCTCGCGGAGGTGTTCCAGGCGCAGATGGCCGATGTCGGCATCACCGCGGAAATCGAGATGATGGACATTGGCACGATGAACGCCCGGGTCCGCCAGGAGAACGAGACGCCGACCGGCCGCGGCACGTTCGATATGATGACCTGGTCCTGGTACGACCCGGACATCCTCTACGCCCTGTGGCACTCGCCGGGCGCCTACCGCGGCTACACCTCGCCCGAACTCGACGGCCTGCTCGAGCGGACCCGCGTCCTCACCGACCCGGCCGAGCGCGAGGCGGCGGTCCAGGCGGTGATGGCCTACCTCCTCGAAAAGGCGATCCACGTCCCGCTCTATACGCCGGGCTGGGAGTGGGTGTTCGCGGTGCGGCCCGAGGTCGAGGGCTTCTTCGTCGCCCCGTTCGTCTACCCGGTCTTCAGCGACATCCGGCTCTGAACCTGCAGCGGGAAGGCCGGGCGCGGATTGCCCGGCCTTCCCATTCCTGAACCCCGGGTCCCGCCGATGGCGCGCTTCCTTCTCCAGCGGATCATCACCGGTCTCGTCACGATCTTCGTGACGACCATCGCCGTGACCTTCCTCATTCACCTCGTGCCGGGCGACCCCGTCCGGACGATGTACGCGCAGAGCCAGGGCACCACGCCCGAGCAGATCGAGGAGATCCGCCAGCGGCTCGGGCTCGACCGGCCCATCCTGGAACAGTACGGGGCCTTCATGGGCCGCCTGTTCCAGGGCGATCTCGGCCAGACCATCCGCGGCCAGCAGGACGTCCTTTCCATCCTCGTCGAACGCATTCCGAACACGCTCGTCCTTGCCGTCGCGGCGATGCTCGTTGCCCTTGTGGTAGGCGTCCCGATCGGCTTCTTCGCCGCCGCGCGTCGGGGGCGGCTCGCCGATACCGGGCTGATGGCGCTCGCCACCACGGGTGTCGCGATCCCGCATTTCTGGCTCGGCCTCCTGTTCCTCACCTGGTTCACGGTCGACAATCGCTGGTTCCCCGTGACCGGGAGCGGCCCGCTCAGCCTCGTCCTGCCCGCCCTCACGCTCGGCCTTGCGAGCGCGGCCGTGATCGCGCGGATGACGCGCGCAGCCATGATCGACGTGCTGTCGCAGGACTTCGTGCGCACCGCCGAAGCAAAGGGCCTCCGCCGCGGCGTCATCCTCCGCCGCCATGTGCTCCGCGCCGGACTCGTTCCGGTGGTGACGATGTCGGGCCTCCAGTTCGCGGCGATGATGGGTGGCGCGATCGTGGTCGAGAACATCTTCGCCTGGAACGGCGTCGGGCGGCTCGCGATCGACGCCATCCTCCAGCGCGACTACCCGCTGATCCAGGGCTTCATCCTTTCCTTCGCCGTCATCGTGGTGACGGTCTCCATCCTCCTCGACGTCGTCTACGCCTTCCTCGATCCACGCATCCGGAGGGCGGCATGATGGCCGTCGAGGCGGCAGAGCCCACGGTCGAGGTGGCCGCGGAGCCGCGCCGGCGGAGCCTTCTCCGCCGCATCGTGCGCCAGCCCGGCGGCGCGTTCGGCCTCGCCGTTCTGGTGCTTCTGATCCTGGTCGCGGTCTTCGCCGATGTGATCGCGCCCTACTCGCCGACGAAAATCGGCGCGGGCCCGCGCTTTGCCGACCCGTTCGGCGCCTACCTCCTCGGCACCGACGACCTCGGCCGCGACCTCTTCAGCCGCATCGTCCACGGTGCGCGCCTGACGGTGCTGGTCGCCGGGGTCGCGGTCTTCATCTCGATGAGCATAGGCGTCCTGATCGGCCTCGTTGCCGCCTATGCCCGCGGTATCGTGGAGATGCTGCTGATGCGGACGGCGGACGTGATCTTCTCCTTCACGGAGACGCTGATCGCGCTTGCCTGCGTTGCCATCCTCGGCCCCAGCCTCGAGAACGCGGTGATCGCCGTCGGCATCGCGGGGATTCCGTACTACGCCCGAACCACCTACGCGGCGGCGCTCGTGGAGACGGGAAAACCCTATTTCGAGGGGGCGGCGGCATCGGGAGCGGGCGTCTTCCGGCTGATCTTCGTCCACCTCCTCCCGAATGTCCTGCCCACGATCATCGTGGTTGCGACGCTCGGGGTCTCGATGGCGATCCTTGCCGCGGCGGCCCTCAGCTTCCTCGGCCTCGGCGCGCAGCCGCCCGATCCGGAATGGGGAAAGATGCTCTCCGACGCGCGCGACTTCTTCAACCGCGCGCCGTGGCTGATGTTCGTTCCGGGCGCCTGCATCGCCGTCACGGTGCTGGCCTTCAACCTCCTCGGGGACGCCCTCCGCGAGGCTCTCGACCCGAGGGCGCGGCGATGAGCGAAGCGCTCCTCTCGGTAAGGAATCTCGGCGTCGCCTACGGCGGCGCAGGGCGGGCGGTCGACGGCGTCTCGTTCGACGTGGCGCGGGGCGAGGCGGTGGCGCTCGTGGGCGAGTCGGGCTCGGGCAAGACGGCGACCGCGCTCGCGCTGATGGGGCTCCTGCCGCCACGGACGGCGAGGGTCTCGGGCTCGGTGCTGTTCGAAGGCCACGGCCTCCTGTCGGCCGCGCCGGATGCGATCCGACGCCTCCGCGGCGCCCGCATCGGCATGGTGTTCCAGGAGCCGATGACATCGCTCAACCCGGTCCTGACGATCGGCCGGCAGATGACGGAGGGGCTCTTCGTGCATCGTGGCCTCACGCGTCGCGCGGCGGAGGCCAGGGCTGCGGCGATGCTGGAGCGGGTGGGGCTCAGCGAGCCGGTGCAACGGCTGCGCCAGTACCCGCACGAGCTGTCAGGCGGGATGCGGCAGCGCACGATGATCGCCATGGCGATGGTGCTCGAGCCGGCACTCCTCGTCGCGGACGAGCCGACGACGGCGCTCGACGTGTCCATCCAGGCCCAGGTGCTGGCGCTCATGGCTGAACTGACACGCGAGTTCGGCACCAGCCTTCTCCTCATCACCCACGACATGGGTGTCGTCGCCGAGACCGCGGACCGGGTGGTCGTCCTCCGGCACGGCAAGGTGGTGGAGGAGGCGCCGGCGCGGACGCTCTTCCGCGCGCCGCAGGCCCGCTACACCGCCGATCTTCTCGCCGCGGTGCCGCGGATCGACGACCGCTCCCGCGCCCGGCGGGCGGACCTTGTCGCCGGCCAGCCGATCCTGCGCTTCGACGCCGTGTCGAAGGTGTTCCGCGGCGGCTCGTTCGGCGGCGGGCGGCGGGTCCAGGCGCTCGACCAGGTGAGCCTGGACGTGCACGCCGGCGAGGTCGTGGCCCTCGTCGGCGAGAGCGGCTCCGGAAAGTCCACGCTGGGTCGCGTTGCCGTCCGCCTGACGCGGCCGGATTCGGGGAGCGTGTTCGTCGCCGGCGGCGACTTCACGCAGCTGCGGGGGAGGGCGCTCCGCGAGGCGCGCGCCGGCATCCAGATGATCTTCCAGGACCCGTTCGCCTCGCTCGATCCGCTTCGTACCGCGGGCCAGACCATTGCCGAGCCGCTCGTCGTCCTCGGCCGGCGGGCCGGCGCGCGCGACCGGGCCGCCGAACTGATGGAGCGCGTCGGCCTGTCCAGGTCGATGCTCGACCGGAAGCCGCATCAGTTCTCCGGCGGCCAGCGCCAGCGCCTCGCGATCGCCCGCGCGCTCGCGACCGGCCCGGCAATCGTCATTGCCGACGAGCCGACTTCGGCACTCGACGTCTCGGTGCAGGCGCAGGTGCTGGATCTGCTCGCCGCGTTGCAGCGCGACGGCGGCCTGGCGCTCCTGTTCATCAGCCACGACCTTGCCGTCGTGCGGCGGATCGCCGACCGCGTGGCCGTCATGCGGAACGGGCGCATCGTGGAGGTCGGCCGCGCCGACGATGTCCTCGACCGCCCGGCGCATCCCTACACGCGCGCCCTCATCGACGCGGCGCCGATGCCCGACCCCGAGCGCCGCGGGCGTGTCCGCCTCCCGATACCGCCAGCCGCCCGACCGGGGCCGCTCCACGAAATCGCACCAAAGCACTGGGTGGCCACGTGACCATCGGAATTGCCGCCAGCGGCCCGCGCGCAGGCGCGGCCATCCTCCGCGCGCTCGAAGTGGCGGAAACCGTCGGCACGGGCGCGATCGGGGGCTTCGTGTCCTTCGTCGCGATCGGCGACGGCGGCGTGCTCCACCGCGCCGAGACCCAGAGCGGCGGCACGACCAAGCTGTTCGGCTCTGCCGGGATGCCCGACTCCATCGCGAACGCCACGGTTGCCGGGCTCATGTCGAGCGGCCCGAACCGGCCGGTGCCGCTGTCCCAGTTCACGCCGGCCGATGGCAGGATCGGGCTCGTCACCGGGCACCGGATGCCCAATACGGTGGGCGCCTCCGGCCACAATCTCAATGAAGAGGTGCTGGCGCTGATGGCGGCGGGCGCCACCGCCCGCGAGGCGGTCGAGCGCGTGGTGGCGGACAACCCGCTCGTCGATGCCGGCCTGATCGCGCTGTCCCGCTCCGGCGACCTGTTTGCCGCCGACACGGCGCTTGTGGAACGACTCTCGGATGCGGGCGGGGCTACGCTCGTCGAGGGCGGGTCGGGCAAGGTCGCGGTGCTGCACAACGCGATCCGGCCGTACCGCTCG
>CAXNGA010000004.1:0-15589 GCA_964201375.1 Kaistiaceae bacterium | reverse complement strand
ACGGTCGCACGCCGCGGCGCTCAAGAGAATCCCGCACGGACTCGTCCGTCTCGTTCAATCCACTAGCCCTCGTACGCCGCGTAGCTGCGCTGCCGCAGGATGCGGCCGGTGCGCATCTCGATGAACATCGCGATGCGCGCCTTGAGCTCGGTTGCGGCGGGGATCGTGCCGAGCGCGGTGGCGAGGGTGCCGGACCAGGCGATCTCGATGGCGATCCGGTCGCCGCCGGCCATCAGCGTCTTCACCTCGAAGGTCTGCGTCTTCATCAGCTTCTTGTCGCGATCCGCCACCTCCAGCACCGCCTTGAGGTCGCGCGTGGCGCCCGTCGGGGCGAGGCGGTTCGGGAATTCCTCCTGCACCACCTCGGGGTCGAAGAAGGCCGCAAGCTTCGGACCGGTCGCGCCGTTGCCGATCGCCTCGAGGTAGCGCTTCACGAACGTGGCCGGCGTATCCGGCACGGGTGCCGTGCCGTGCCGGGGCGTGATCGATTTCATGGAGGTCTCCTTCGCAGGCGGTGTCCCCTGCCGTGCGTTCCGCCTATCCTGCAACGATGTGCGGCCGATACGACAGCCTCATTCCGCGGGACGCGATGGTGCAGCTCTTCGGGCTGACCGCGCTGCCGCAATCCAACTTCCCGCCGCGGCACAACATCGCGCCGACGCAGGAGATCGCGATCGTGCGCCCGCGGCGCGAAGAGGCGGGGCGGGAGCTGGTGATGGCGCGCTGGGGGCTGATTCCCTTCTTCATGAAGGAGAAGCCGGATCGTCCGCACATCAACGCCCGGGCCGAGACGGTCGAGCGGCTGCCCTCGTTCCGCGAGGCGTTCGCGCGTCGTCGCTGCCTGATCCCGGCCACGGGGTTCTACGAGTGGCAGCACGATGGCGACCGGAAGCAGCCCTGGCGGTTCGTGCGCCGCGACCGCGACCCGTTCGCCTTCGCGGGGCTGTGGGAAACGGCGCGGCTCGGCGAGGAGAAGATCCGCTCGGCGGCCATCATCGTGACGGATGCGAACGCGGTGGTGGCGCCGGTGCACGACCGGATGCCGGTGATCATCCCGGCCGGGGTCTACGACCGCTGGCTCGACCCGGAGACGACGCCGGACGAGGCCAGGGCGATGCTGCTTCCGTTCCCGCCTGAACTCATGGAAGCCTATCCGGTTTCGAAGCGGGTGAACTCGCACGTCAACGACGACGAGGGGCTGATCGCGCGGGTGGAGATTGTCCCGGAGCGGGAGGCGCCCGCGGTGGAACTCGATCTCCTCGGCGCGCCGGTAGAGGCGAAGGCCCGGAAGCGGCGGTAGCCTCGCGCCGGCCTGTCCACTCGGACAACGAGGGCTACCCCGGAGTTATCAAACCCCGCTCATTCCCGCGAAGGCGGGAACCATCTCTCTTCGTGGAAGCGCCAGCGCGAAGCGCTGGACGGACCGACCTTCGGTCGGACTCTTTCTCCGCGATCGGTCCCCGCCTTCGCGGGGATGAGCGGTTCCTGGGTGAGTGGTCCTTGATCAGCGGCCACCGGAGGCGCGCGGCGCTGACATCGCGGAAGCGGCGCTAGCGGTCCGGCCGCCAGTCGCGCGCCATGCGGCGGGCCTGGAGCACCTCGGCGCGCGTCATGTCGGAAGCGATGCGCTCGCGCGCGTGCTGGGCATCCTGGTCGCCCTGCGAGGCCGCGAGGTTGTACCACATGTGCGCCAGCAGATAATCCTGCGGCACGCCGGAGCCGCGCTCATGGAGGCGGGCGAGGCTGTCCTGCGCGTCCATGTCGCCGCGGTTCGCCGCCATGCGGTACCAGTGCGCGGCCTCGGCGGGGTCCTCGTCCACGCCCTCGCCGTTCTCGTACATCAGGCCCAGGTTGAACTGGGCCTGGAGGTGGCCCTGCGCGGCGGCCTTGCGATACCACTCCGCGGCCGCCGACGGGTCGCGGGCAACGCCGTCGCCTTCGTCGTGCAGCGAGGCGAGCGCAAACTGGGCATCGGGGCTGCCCCCCTCGGCCGCCTTCGCGATCAGCTTCACGCCCTCGGGACGATCCTTCGGGATGCCGTCGCCCGCCAGCAGCATGGCGCCGAGGGCGAACTGGGCCGCCGGAACCCCCGCATCGGCCGCCACGCGGTAGGCGCGCGCCGCCTCGGGCGCGTCCTTGCGGATCCCCTGGCCGTGGTAGAGGGCGGCGCCGAGCGCGTAGCGCGCCTCGGCATTCCCGGTTTCGGCGGCGAGCCGGTACCAGCGGGCCGCCTCGGCGTCGTCGCGCGCCACGCCGTTGCCGCTGCCGTAGAGGCGGGCGAGGCTGTACTGCGCCTCGGCGTTGCCATTGGCTGCGGCAAGCCGGAACCAGCGCAGCGCTTCGGCGCTGTTGGCCGGGACGCCCTTGCCCTGCTGGTAGAGGACGCCCACGACGTGTTGCGCCGCGGCGACGCCCTGATCCGCCAGCGGGCGGAGGAGGCGGAGCGCGGCGGGGTAATCGCCTTTGCCATACATATCGAGCGCAATGTCGAGCGGCGCATCGGGCCGGGTCTGGCCGATGCCGATCGTCCGTCTGAAGGCGGAAACTGCGCCTTTGAGGCTTGGTCTCATCCGGGGCCGGGTCGATGACGTTTGGCTGACTTCTACACCGAAACGCCGGGGCGTTCGCCTCCGTGCGAGCGCGATCCCCTACCGCGTGGCGAGAATGCGGTCGATCCAGAGGGACAGGGCATCGAGGACGGCGTCGAGTGTTTCGGCATCGGTCGCTCCGCCGCCCCTGGCAACGTGGAAAGAATGGTTGGCGTTCTGGAACAGGCGCAGCGTCGCAAGGGCGCCGAGCCGTGCCACCTGCGGTTCGAGGAGCGGGAGCGTGGCGAAGTCGTCCTTGGTTCCGGACAGGAACAGCATCGGGACGCCGACCGCGGCGAGGTGGGTGCCGCGGTCGTCGGACGGCTTGCCGGGCGGATGAAGCGGGAAGCCGAGGAAGAACAGCCCCTGGACACCCTCGAGATGCGCTTCGGCCTCCGCCGTCGACGTCATCCGTCCGCCGAAGGACTTTCCGCCGGCGAACAGCGGCAGGCCCGGAGCGATCCCGGCCGCGGCGGCGACGGCGGCGCGGACGGCCGATGCGGCAACCTTCGGCGTATCGGGCCGGCCGCGGCCGGCCTCCATGTACGGAAACTGGTAGCGGAGGGAGGCAAGGCCGCGCCCGGCCATTCCGGTTGCTGCGGCCTCGAGAAAGCGATGGCGCATGCCGCTGCCCGCGCCATGGGCGACGACGCAGGCGGCCTTCGGGCGCTCCGGCGCAAGCCAGAGGCCGGAGACCGTGCCTTCGCCAACGGGGATGCCGACCAGGTCAGCCGCCATCACGAGACCGGCGGCGCATGCTCTCCCGCGCGGAGAGCGACATGAGCGGGAGAAGGTCGCGCCGGGGTCGGTGGCACTTGCTCCTCCCGCTCAGATCGAAGCTGAACACGCAGTACGAAAGATCAGCCTGGCGTCTATTCAGCAAGGCGCCGGCCATGCGCCGGCAGCCCAGATTTCGTAGGCGACGGCTCGGTAGGATACGACCCGCTGTGGTTCGGCGCAGAACCTGGTGGATGCGTCCGGCAAATTGCGGCAGGCCGTCCTTGCAGGATGCGGCGGCGGTCAATTCGCGGTCCGGCTCCGCACGATCTGCCGGAGGCGGACGCGCTCGCGCGACGGGACGCCGAGCAGTTCGGCCACGCGCCACATCACGTTCTCCTCGAACTCGTGGACCTCGCCATCGGCGAACGCCATCTCCCACATCATCTCGATGACGCGGAGCCTGCCAGCTTCGTCGAGCCTGGCCTTGAGGATGCTGGTGAAGCGGTAGAGGTCGACTGCTTCGAGATCGGCGGCGTGGGCGCGGTCGATCAGCGACCGGGCTTCCGCGTCCGCGAGGCCGAAGCGCGCGGAGACGAGTTCCTGGAGGCGCGTCCGTTCGTCGTCGCCGACGGTGCCATCGACATTGACGACATGGACGAGGAGGGCGGCTGCGGCCAGGCGCTCGTCGTTGGGGTCCGCCATCTCGGGCCGGCTCAGCCGCGTCATGTCGGACAGGAGTTGGCGCATCGCCTTCAGCATTCGTCTCGCCTTCGGTCAGTCCCCCGGGAATCGAGCCGATACAAAATAAATGAGGCCGGCGACTTTCGCCGGCCTCATTTGCAAATACAAAAGCGATGACGTTTCAGTATGCCCGTACGGAACAAAAAAATCCCAGCCGGGCGGTGGTGTCCGCGGGCAAAGTGCCGTGTGGACGAATCTGGTTCGCTTCCCTTACGTTCTCTCGTGAGGGCAGGCGCAACAAATGTCACCCGCTCGACTCACTACCTCAGCATTTTACCATCGGATTGATGCAACGCAAGGGGCCCGGGCGCGTTTGTGAAAGTCTGGTGACCGGAACCCCGCTTTCCGCGGTGTGAAGGTAAAGACAGCGTTTTCAATGGACTGTCGCCCGACGCGCGCCCGGATTGGCAGTGCGGCGTGGCGGACAAGGAGGAGTGGCACAGATGGCTACCGCAAAGACCGCCGAGGAAGCATCGGCCGAAATCAGCAAGGAGCTGCAGGCGCTCCGTGATGACCTCGCCGCCCTCGTCAGCACCGTGAAGGGCCTCGCAACGACCCAGGCAGAGCACGCGATGGATGCGGCCAGGGAAACGGTCGGCAACGTCACCGAGCGGCTCAGGATGTCGGCGAGCGAGGCCCGTCATCGCGGCGAGGAGGCCGCAAACGAGTTCGAGGAAATGATCGCGCGTCGGCCGCTCACCTCGATCATGATCGCGCTCGGGATCGGCTATGTGATCGGCAAGATCCGCTAGATGCTGTCCTGGCTGTCGTCGCTGGCTCGGACGGGTTCGGAGATCGCGCAGCGCGAGGTGAAGAAGCTCGCGCTCATGATCGGCCTCCTCGTCCTTGCCGGGCTCACGTTCCTGGCGGCGCTCGGCTTTGCGACTGCGGGCGTCTATACCGCGATCCGGAACGAGCTCGGCCCGGTCTCGGCCCTGTTCATCATGACGGGGATATTCCTCGCCCTGACGGTGATCGCCTTCCTCGTGGCGACACGGGGCCAGCGCCGTTCGCCGCGGCGAATCACTCTATCGGAGGAGGCGGAGGATGCGCTTCCGCCAGGCCGGGAGGGCGACCGGCTTGCCAGCCTCGGAACGGTGGCCGCGGCGTTCGCCTTCGGCCTCGTCCGCGGGTTCACGCGTCGGCGTCGGGGCTGATGTGCGGAAAAGTCGTATCCAAACCTCAACTTTTCTCGGCCGAGGTGGTGACGCCGGGGCCGGCAGCGCGTATGTTCCATCATCCCACATGGAGCGGGAACACGGAGTGAGGGCCGATGAGGCTCACGCAGCAGACCAGCTACTCGATCCAGACGCTCATGTACTGCGCCGTGAACACGGGCGGACCGAGCCGTATTCGTGACATCGCGCGCGCATACCGCATCTCGGAACTGCACCTGTTCAAGATCATGCACGTCCTCGTGGAGGGCGGCCTGATCGAGACGCTGCGCGGCCGGAACGGCGGCATCCGCCTCGGCCGGCCCGCGGTGGAAATCACGATCGGCGACGTCGTCCGCGCCACCGAAGGCAGCCTCCAGCTCAACGACTGCCTCGTCGATCATGGCCATGACTGCCCGATCGGCGCCAATTGCGGCCTCGGTGGCGTCCTGGGGCAGGCGATGGTTGCGTTCTTCCGCAAGCTCGACGAGTTCACCATCGCCGACGTCGTCAGCGGCAAGGTTCGTGGCCTGGTGCCTGCGGCCGAGGGCGAAGGGGAACTCGTTCCCGCCTTTGCCGGTGCCGTACCGCGCCTGGCCTAGCTTTTCGGCGGTGCCGCGAGCCGGCGCCGCCTGACCCCGTTTCTCCGTATGTCATCCCTTTGGTCCGACCGTTGCCGTGATGGTCGAACGGATGCATAGCTGCGGCCCGGGGGCGGTGTCGGCGCATGCAAAAGCGGAGAAACGAAATGCCGAAGCTTTCTTTCGTCAAGGGTGCGGCCATCGCGGTCGCGATGGCCATCGGCGGTGCTGCCGCCACGATGCCGGCGATCGCCCAGATGGGAATGACCGTACCGGGACTCCCGGGCATGATGACCCCGGCCGAGCTGAACGATGAGATCGTTCTCAGCTTCATCGCCGGCTTCCCGACCATCCAGCCGGCCCTCGAGGCCGCGGGGGAGCGCTACAACATTCCGGAGGGCGGTGACGCCGCCGCCGCCATGGCGGCGATGGCGATGGTCGGCGCCGCGATGAGCGAGCTCAACGCCATAGTGACCCCGTTCGGCTTCACCGACTTCAACCACTACGCCTCGGTCATGACCTCGATCCTGTCCGCCTTCGCCTTTGCGGCACCGGACATCACTGCGCAGGAGCGGGCGATGATGCTGCAGTTCATGCCGCCCTTCATGGTGCCGTCGGAGGCCAACGTCGCCGTCGTCGCAGCGCACTACACCGAGATCGAGAAGCTGCTCGAGGAGTAGGTCTTCCGCTCCGCGCTCGGAAATGACGAGGCGGCCGGTCGATCGGCCGCCTCATCGGACTCCGCTTCCGTCGCCGCTGCCGCTCAGCCTCACGTCGAGGCAGGTAGGGCTGCGCGTGTGCCCCGGCGTCTCGATCGCCGGGTCCGCATCCGGACCGGCGGGTGGATGGCGCGGAAGGAGCGTGGCGCTTGCTTGACGCCGACCGCCGTTTCAGACTCCAGTGCGGCGAAACGGGCAGTTGAGGGAACGGCCGGCGGCCGTGTGGTGATGAGCGAAGGAACGGCCAGCGACCTGGCAACCCCGGCGGGGCTTGCGGTTCCGGGGCAGGCGCCCGCGGAGTTCCGCGACGCGAACTTCCAGTGGTATCTGTCGCGCGCCCGGAACACCGTCTACTTCGCCGCCTTCTCGCCGAAGCGCTTTTCGCCCGCCGATTTCCGGAAGATGGCGACCGACATCCTTGCGCTCGCGCCGCAGCTCAACCTCCGTCACGACGATCGCAAGCAGGCCCACGTCGATGCCCGGCCGTTCGACCTCGAGGCGCTCCTCACCTACCGCGAAATCCCTTCGTTCGAGGGCTATCCCGACAGTGTCGTCGGGCCGAATCACGACCTGTTCGAGCATCCCTCGCTGCCGAACTTCAGGGCCTCCTGCTACGTCCTGCCGGAAGGGATGGCGGATGACCGTGGCAACCGGACGCTCGTCCTCTACCGCGCCTCGCATGCGCTGATGGAAGGGGTCGACACGGCCCAGGTGCTGCGCGGCCGGCCATCGAGCCACAGGACGCCGCGGTCGCCGAAACGCCGGCTGTGGTCGCGGTTCACGACGGGAATCGTCGCGGCGCTGGCGGCGCCGACCAATTTCGCCATCGAGGCCGTCCACTGGCGCCGGGCCCCGGTCGGAATGCGGACGCTCCGCTTCCCGAAGGCGCCGTTGAAGCGTGTCGCGGCGGAACTCGGCGTCCAGCAGCGCAGCCTCCTCTATGCCATCGTGATGTACGGCATCTATCACACCGGTCCCGGCGGGCGCCGGCCGCCGACCAGGCGGCGCCGGGTCATCGGCTACTCGAACCTTGCGCGCGAGCGCTATGCCGGCGACGACGATTTCGTCCGGCTCCGCATGCAGGTCACGACGATGCCGTACCGCGCGGGGTTTGCGGCCTATGTGAAGGAGCTCGACAGAAAGCTCTCGCACGCCGGCAGCCGGTCGCTCGGGCTGCAGATGCACTACAACGCGATCATGGGCATCCACCGCCGGATCGACCGGGTGGCGCCATTCCTCTACGGCCCGTGGTTCTTCAGCTTCGTGCCGTACGACTTCGTGCTGTCGCTGGTGCCGCCGCATTCGCCCGGCGGCGTGTTCGCCGAACTCGGGCTCAACACGGTCTATGCCGGGTCACACACGCCCGGCGTCAATTGCTGCGTCATCGTTCCGCAGGGCGATTCGGTGACCCTGAACGTCTACGGCGGTCAGCCGTTGCTCGACCGCATCGACGGGATCGAAAGCGTGCTGTCCGAACTCGGCGTCGTCGAGCCGCCATTGCCCCAGTAGGCAGCAATCAGCTCACGCTCGCCGGGCGTGGCGAACTCGCGGTCCCACTGCTCGAGGAGCGGCGCCATCTTCTTCATGTAGATGCCGGGGAAAAGCGACGTGATGGCCATGATGAAATAGCCGTGCGGCAACTGGGGCGCGTCCTTGCGGGCCTCGAGCTCCCAGTAGTTGCGGTTCGGACGGACGTGGTGGTCCGAATGACGCGGGAGGTTGAAGAGCAGGAAGTTGGTGATGCGGCGGCTCGAGTTCCAAGAGTGGCGCGCCTCCACCCGGGTGCCCTCGACGCGCACAAGGCCGTAGTGCTCGATGTAGTTGGTGATCTCGAGGTAGAGCTTTCCCCAGAACGCGATCAGCAGGTAGATCAGGACCCCCCTGATGCCGTCGGCTGCGGCGAACAGGGCCACCCAGACGAGCGACATCATCTGGCCCCGGATGAACCGGTTGTGGAGGCTCCAGACCGACCGGCCCTTCTTCTGCAGGAACCGCTTCTCGATGCGCCACGCATTGCGGTTCCCGAGCAGGATCATCCGGACGTAGAATTTCCAGAACACCATGCCGCGCGGCGCCGTCGCGGGATCCTTCGGCGTGGCCACGTTGTTGTGGTGGCCGTAGACATGCTCGAGCGAAAAGCCGGTATCGAAGGAGAAGGAAAGGAGCCAGCGGCCGGTCAGCACCGCCAGCCGGCTGGTCCGGTGGACGAGTTCGTGAGCGACGTTGATGCCGGCAATGCCGAAATAGATGCCGAGCGAGAAGATCACCACGGCCATCTGGTACCAGTAGGTGTTGGCGCGGGCTTCGTTCACCTGGGCGCCGAGGAACGTCCAGTCGCTGAGATAGTAGGCGAACAGGAACGTGACGATCGCGAGCGTCGGGAGCTGCAGATAGAGGATCGCCTTCAGGAAGGTCGGATGCTTCTCATCGAGCTTGGCCCAGTTGTCGCCGACGATTTCGTCCATCGGGATCGCGACGGCCCACATGATGACGAGCGGGGCGACGAGCCACCACCCGCCCAGCAGAAACGTCACCGTGAAGAACGCGCTCAGAATTGGAAGCAGTAGAAAGTACAAGAGCTTGAACCCAGTTTGTCGCAATCGCGGGCGTGATAATAGACCAGCCTCGCGCCTTCGCAAAGCGGGAGTTCACCGGACCGTGTCCCGTTCCCGGGAACTGGCAAGACTCCGATGTCGGCGTTCTAGGCACGTGTAGCTGAATGCGCCCTGAAGGGAACCCTTTCGTCAGGCCCCGGACGTCAGTCGATCTGGCGCGCCTCGTCCGGCAGCATGATCGGGATGCCGTCGCGAATCGGGTAGGCGAGTTTTGCGCCGCGCGAGATCAGTTCCTGCGACGCGCGGGCGTATTCCAGCGTCTCCTTGGTCAGCGGACAGACGAGGATCTCGAGCAGGCGCGGGTCGATCTCGATCGGCGTGCTCATTGCAGGGCTCCCCTGCCGCCCGCCTCGCGGGCCAGCGTCACTTCCGTCAGCGCCACCAGGGTCTCGGCGCGGGTCTTGAGGTCGGGCGCCTCGAGGAGCGCCTGCTTCTCCGCCGGTCCGTACGGGCTCAGCATCGCCATTCCGTTGACGAGCGATTCGTTCGAGGCACGTGCGACGCTGTCCCAGTCCGCCTCGAGGTCGTGGGCGGCGAGGTAGGCGCGGAACACGCCGAGAAGCTGCTCGCGGTCGACGTCGGCCTCACCCGCCACGTCGAAGTCGCCCCGGAAGGGATCGGCGGTAACGCGGCAGACCCGGTAAGGCGTCGGAGTCGGCACTTCCTCCAGTACCCGGAAGCGGACGATGCCGGTCAGCGTGATCAAATAGCGGCCGTCGTCGGTTTCCGAGAAGCCGGTGATGCGACCGGCGCAGCCGATGGCGCGAAGCGGCGGGAGGTCGCCGCCGGCGTCCTCTTCCGGCTGGATCAGGCCGATGATCCGCTTCCCGGCAAGGGCGTCATCGATCATCGCAAGGTAGCGCGGCTCGAACACGTTGAGCGGAATCTGCCCGCGCGGCAGGAGCAGCGCCCCCTCGAGCGGGAACACCGGGATTTCGTCCGGGAGAGCTGTCGGTATCTTTCGCGTGCGGAGTGCCATCGAAACTCAGGAGAAGAGGAGCGAGGACAGTTTCCGGCGCCCAATGATGGTCGCCTCGTCCTTGGGGCCCCAGACGTCGAAGAACTGCAGAAGCTGCTTGCGGGCGGCGTCGTCGTTCCAGCCGCGCTCGCGGCGCATGACCTCGATCAGCTGGTCCACCGCTGCTTCCCGGTTGCCGTTGCCGTTCTCGACCATTGCAAGGTCTATACGCGCCTGATGGTCGAGCGGATCGGCGGCGATACGGCCGGCGAACTCGCTGCCATTGCCGAGCTTCGCGGCCTGCTGGGCGAGGGTGAGTTCCGCCAGTGCTGCGGTCACCGACGGATCCTTCGACTTCTCCGGCGGGACGAGCGACAGGATCTCGATGACCCGGTCGAGGTCGCCGCCGACGATGGTGGCGCGGGCGAGGCCCACGATCGCCCTGAGGTTCTTCTGATCGTACTGGAGGACGGTCGCGAACAGCTCCGCCGCATAGGGCGCGTCACCGGCGGCGAGCGAGGCCGCGGCGGCTTCGAGCATCGCCTCGGTTTCCTCCGGCTCGCCCGGCTCGCCCGCGGCACCCTTCGAAAGCTTCTCGATGAAGGCCCGCACCTGCCCTTCCGGGATCGCGCCGAGGAAGCCGTCCACCGGCTTGCCATCGACGAAGGCGATCACGGCCGGGATCGACTGGATGCCCATCTGGCCGGCGATCGACGGATGCTCGTCGATGTTCATCTTGGCGAGACGAACCGCGCCCCTGGCGTCCTTGACGGCCTTCTCGATGATGGGGGACAGGGTCCGGCATGGGCCACACCATGGCGCCCAGAAATCGACCAGGACCGGCCGCTTCTTCGATTCCTCGACGACGTCCTTCACGAAGCCGCGCGTCGTCGTATCAATGACCAGCGCATCCACGTCGTTGCCGTTCGCGCCGTTGGCCGCTGTCGCCGTCTGCATCGTCATCCCGCCTGCTCCCTGCCGGAGTGCCCCACTCCGTGCGTCCGGAAAATGGCGGTTCCGCCCCCGGATTTCAAACGCTTCCGTTGCAGCGCTGCTGCGACCCTACTGCTTCAGCCGGAGACCGCTCCGGATCTCGTACCATGAAAGGAGCCCGAGAATGGCGCAGACGGCGAGCAGGATACCGCCCGACAGGAGAAGCGGCGTGTCGGAAATACCGAGGAAGCCGTAGCGGAAACCGTCGACGACATAGAAGATCGGGTTGGCGTGCGTGACCCCCTGCCAGAACGTCGGCAGCGCGTCGACCGAGTAGAAGACGCCGCCGAGATAGACGAGCGGCGTCAGCACGAAGGTCGGGATGATGTTGATGCCGTCGATCGACTTGGCGTGGATGCCGTTGATGAGGCCGGCGAGCGAGAGCGCAAGGCTCGTCAGGACGAGGAAGACGAGGATGACGGGCAGGTTGTGGATGGCAAGGCCGGCGAACGGGATCGACGTGAGGAATACGAGAATGCCGACGCCGACGCCGCGGACGACGCCCGAGGCGACGAAGCCGGCCACGATGATCGATGGCGGGGTCGGCGAGACGAGGATCTCGTCGATGTTGCGGGCGAAGAACCGCGAAGCGAACATTACGAAGGCGACGTTCGAGAAGGAGTTCGTCACGACCGCCAGCATGATGAGCCCGGGGACGACGAAGGCGACGAATGCCACGCCCTGGAATTCGCCGATGCGCGAGCCGAGCACGGTGCCGAAGATGAGGAAGTAGAGGACCGACGTGACGACGGCGGGCAGGAAGGTCTGCGGCCAGATGCGGAGGATCCGCACGATTTCCTTGCGGACGATCGTGTAGAACGAGATCCAGGCTTCGATCGGGGTCATGCGGCGTCTCCCGACGTGAGGCGCATGAAGACTTCCTCGAGCCGGCCGCTCTTGCTCCGCACCATCTTGACGCCGATGCCGGCGCCTTCGAGCGCGGCAATCGCGGCGCCCACCGTCGCACTGGTGTCGATCTCGACATCCAGAAGGCCCGGCTCGACCACGCGCGGCCGGTACGCTGCCAGCAGCGTTGCCGCGGCTTCCGCCTTCTCCTCCACGAGCTCGACCGTGACCACCTCGGAGTGGAGCCGAGAGAGGATGCTCTTGACCGTCCCGTCGGCGATGATCGTGCCGCGGTTGATGATGGCGACGTGGTTCGCGAGCTGCTCCGCCTCCTCGAGGTAGTGCGTCGTCATCAGGATCGTCGTGCCGCCCGAGGTGAGCTGGCGGAGGAAGTCCCACATGCCGCGCCGGAGTTCGACGTCGACGCCCGCCGTCGGCTCGTCGAGAATGAGGAGGCGCGGCTGGTGGACGAGGGCGCGCGCGATCATCAGGCGGCGCTTCATGCCGCCCGAAAGGTTCCGAGAACGCTCGTTCCGCTTGTCGTGGAGGCTCAGCTGCTCGAGCAGCCTTTCGGCACGCGGCAGGGCGACGCTGCGGGGAATGCCGTAGTAGCCGGCCTGGTTCACGACGATGTCCAGCACCCGCTCGAAGATGTTGAAGTTCAGCTCCTGCGGCACGACGCCGATGTGACGGCGCGCCGCCTGGTGGTGACGATCGATGTCCTCGCCGAAGACGGAGACGGTGCCGGAGCTCTTGTGGACGAGGCCGGTCAGGATGCCGATGACGGTCGTCTTGCCCGCACCATTGGGGCCGAGCAGGGCGAGAAAGTCGCCGGCAGGCATGTCGAAGGAGACGCCCCTCAGCGCTTCCGTGCCGCCGCCATAGACTTTCCGGAGGTCGCGCACCACGAGCGCAGGCTCGCCCCTGCCGCGGGTTTCCTGCCATGCGGCGCCGCCGGAGATACGGGCGGTGTTCGCAGAGGTCGTTTCGGGTGACGCCATGCCCATGCCCTCGTGCCGACGCGGCCGCTGCGGCGGGCCGGATGAATAGCGCCGGGGCAGTGACCTCTCAAGCCGGCGTCGCCGGGCAGTTGGCTCAACTCGGGCCGCTACGCGGCCCCAAGAATATCACCGCAGCGCCGACGATGCAGATTGCCGTGCCGACAGAAGGCAGAGAGGCGACCGCCTCCCGGGCGGCCGCGTTGCTGTCACCGCTGGCCGCCGGTAAGGTGGGTCGAACGCGGCCATCTTTCGCGTGACGGCACTGAGCGGCATGATCGACAACAGCGGGACGCTCCCATTGGCCGGGCTTCGGCAACCGTCGGGGTTCCTGCGCGCCCTCCGCGGCTCGCGCGCCGTCATCGCGCGCGAGATCGGCCGCACGGTGGCGCGGCCGGGTCGGGTGGTGGCGGTCGTCCTGTTCCCGCTGATCTGGCTGGTCGTCTTTGCTCCGGGCGTCCAAAGCGTTTCCGGCGCCGTGTCGGT
This sequence comes from Kaistiaceae bacterium, assembly GCA_964201375.1. GTDB lineage: Bacteria > Pseudomonadota > Alphaproteobacteria > Rhizobiales > Kaistiaceae > JADLGL01. The sequence continues at coordinate 2,190 of CAXNGA010000004.1, read as the reverse complement.
CGCGCCCTATGATGGCGCGTACAAGCCGCTCCATGAGTATATGATCCCGGGCCTTGTAGCGCTGGTCCTTCTCCTGAACGGCGTGCAGTCAGCGCTCGCCTTCGTCCACGATCGGGAGGCCGAGCAGGTCCGTTTGCTCATGACCGCGCCGCTGCCGCGCTGGGTCCTGCTCCTTTCCCGCCTCGTGGCGGTGGCGATGGTGTCGCTCCTGGAGGCCTATCTCCTGGTTGCCGCGGCGTGGCTCCTCGGCTTCGTCGTGATCAGGATCGACGTGCCATGGGGTGGCTGGGCAGCCGCGATGCCATTGGTTCTTCTCGCGGGGTGGATGCTGGCCGCCGTGAGCCTCGCCCTGGCGGTGTTCGTAAGGGCGCTGGCCGACCGGGCGGGGACCATTCTCTTCCTCGTCATGCCGGTCTTCCTCCTGTCGTCGGCGCTCTATCCCGTCTGGCGCTTCCGCGACAACGACGCGCTGTATCTCCAGGCGATAGCCTCGGCGAACCCGTTCACCCACGCAGTCGAAGTCATCCGCTATGCCGCCTACGGCTCCTTCACGGCCGGTTCACTGGCCGTCGTCCTTGGCGTCGGCGTCCTTGCCTTCGTCCTCGTCGTCATCGGGTTCGACCCCGAGCGCCGGGCGGCGCGGTCCGCCGGGTAGAAGCTGCGGCGGTTTCGCCAGCCCTGGGCCTGTGGCCGCGCGGTAACGCCCTGCGCCCGACCTGTTCGCGCGAACCGGGGAGGTATGGACTTCGGTGGTCCGGGCGGGGACAATCACGACTGTCCGACCCGGAGTCTCCCTATTTTGTCGACCATCGCCGCTGCGCCGGCCAACGAGAATCGCCGTGGTGGCCGTGGCTTCTGGGCCCGGCTCGCCCTGCGCTGGCTGAGCGACATCGACAGCGGTGACATGACGCTGGTCTTCCCGGACGGAACCCGGAAGACTGCGCGGGGCTCCAAGCCGGGACCATCGGCGACGATCCTCGTCCACCGGATGCGCGTGGTCCGGCGGATGCTCGCGCGGGGTGACGTCGGTTTCGCCGAGTCCTACATGGACGGCGACTGGTCCACGCCCGATCTCCATGCCGTCCTCGACTTCGGCTACCGCAACGAGGCGACGCTGATGGGACCGATGACGGCCTCGCGTTTCGTCGCGCCGCTGATCCGGCTGTGGCACCGTCTGCGCGCCAATACGAAGGCCGGCTCGCGCCGCAACATCGCCTATCACTACGATCTCGGGAACGAGTTCTACCGGCTCTGGCTCGACCCGACGATGACGTACTCGTCAGCCGTGTTCGAGGACGGCGGGCGCGCTTCGCTCGCGGAGGCGCAAACGGAGAAGTACCGCCGGATCATACGCACGCTCAGGATCGGGCCGACCCACACGGTGCTCGAAATCGGTTGCGGCTGGGGCGGTTTCGCCGAAATCGCGGCGCGCGAGACCGGCTGCCGCGTCGTCGGGATCACCCTGTCCAAGGAGCAGGCGGCGTTCGCGCGCCAGCGCATTGAAGATGCGGGCCTGTCCGACAGGGTCGAGATCCGGATCGAGGATTACCGGGACGTCCGCGAGACGTTCGACCACATCGTTTCCATCGAGATGTTCGAGGCGGTCGGCGAGGAGAACTGGCCGGTCTATTTCGCGACCGTCCGCGACAGGCTGCGGCCGGGCGGGGGAGCGGTGCTCCAGATCATCACCGTCGGCGACGAGCGGTTCGAACTCTATCGCGGCGCCGTCGATTTCATCCAGCGCTACATTTTCCCGGGCGGCATGCTGCCGTCGAACGCGGTCCTGGCGCGCGAGATCAAGGCCGCGAGCCTTGCCCTGAGCGGCGCGGAGCGTTTCGGGCTTTCCTACGCAGAAACGCTCCACCGCTGGTATGATGCCTTCGTGGCCCGATGGAACGAGGTACAGGCCCTCGGCTTCGACGAGCGGTTCCGGCGGATGTGGACCTACTACCTCGCGGGCTGCGAGGCTAGCTTCAGGTCCGCTGCCTGCGACGTCGGCCAGTACCACATCATCCGGACCTGACCGCCGCGCGCCGGTCGAGGCCGGCGGCGGGTCCGATGGTCGGATCTAGCCGCTGCTCCTCGCGGACCTGCGCCGCCCGGTCGGCCGGACCTCCGAGGCGGGTGCCACCGTCGTCGCCGGTGCGGCCGAAGCCTCGGCGAGAGGCTCGGCGGCATTCGCGGGCTCGG
>CAXNGA010000003.1:0-17513 GCA_964201375.1 Kaistiaceae bacterium | reverse complement strand
TTCTCAGCCTGGCCGCGGGCGCAATAGAGGTCGGCATAGAGCCATTCGGCCGTGCCGGTCGCGATGTTGGTGACGACGTAGCGGATGTCGAGGCCGAGCCGCGTCGCCTCGATGCGGGCCGAGACGCGGCGCTCCTTCTTCCAGGACCTGGCGGCGTGGACGGTCTCGGCGAAGCCGCGCACCGCGTCCTTGTTCTCGACCGCGCGCTCGACGCGGATGGCGTCGGCGATCCCGGGTGCGACGGATCGCTAAGGGTCCGACGGGCTGGTATCATGAACTCGAGTAAGCGGACCGTGAGGCGGGTCGAGCGGAAAGCAGACGGCGATCTCGTCAGGTTCAACGATTGGATGCAGTCACAATGGTCGAGGGAATGGATCCCCGATTGGAATCCATCCGACTGGAGCTCAGAGGGCGACTGGCCGGTCTCCCGCCTTACAGTTGATTGGGACACCTCGTAAGCGGACGATTTCCGCCAGGGAGGTGACACATGGACAAGGGCACGAATGTTGGAACGCGGCCGGGCGGCGCGGAGCGACCGCCAGAGTCTGGCGCAGCGGCGCCCGGCCGCGGTGGCAGGATGTCGCGACAGCGCAAGACGGCGGCGGTGCTGCGATTGCTGCGGGGTGAGGACCTGGAACTGGTATCCCGTTCGCTCGGCGTGACGGCGGCCACGCTCACCGGCTGGCGTGATGCCTTTCTCGCCGCCGGTGAGGCGGCGCTCACCACAAAGCCCACCACAGGCGAAGAGCTTGAAAGCGACCGGCTGAAAGCCCGGCTCGGGGCGGCGCTGATCGAGCGTGATCTGCTGAACGAGAAGATTGCAATCCTGGAGGCCGCCCGCCCTTTGGACCGGCGGAGGCTCAAACCATGAGCCGAGCTCTCTCCTCTGTCAGCGGCAGGCCGTATGGCCTGGCGGCGGTCTGCCGGACGTGGCGGCTCGCCCGCTCCGGGGTCTATCGTCATCAGGCCGCGCCGCCCGAAACTCCGCCAGCACGGCGCGGTCCAACGGGGGCGATGCCCGACGATGCGCTGACGACGGCGATCCGTGGCGTGCTGGCGGCCAGCCGCTTCCATGGAGAAGGCCACCGCAAGATCTGGGCGCGACTGCGTCAAGCCGGAACCCGAACCTCGTTGCGCCGCGTGCTTCGGCTGATGCGGGAGAATGGCCTGCTGGCGCCAGGACGGGTTGGCTCACCACGTGGACCGCGCAACCACGATGGCACCATCATCCCCGACACCGTGGACACCATGTGGGGCACTGACCTGACCACTACCTTCACCGGCGAAGGCCAGGCCGCCGTGTTCGTCGCGGTGGACCATTGTTCCGGCGAATGCGTCGGCATCCACGCTCATGCGCGGGCCACACGCTTCGAGGCCCTCGAGCCGATCCGCCAGGGCGTGAGACGCCACTTCGGCGGGTTCGACAAGGACATCGCCCGCGGCCTCGCGGTACGCCACGACCATGGCTCACAATACATGTCGGACTACTTCCAGAAGGAAATAGAGCTCCTGGGAATCGAGAGTTCGCCGGCGTTCGTCCGGGCTCCCGAGGGAAACGGCTGCGCCGAGCGGTTCATCCGCACCCTCAAGGAAAACCTCCTCTGGATCCACACCTTCCAGACCATCGAGGAACTGCGCCACGCCTTGCTGGTCTTCCGCGACACCTACAACACGACATGGCTGATCGAGAAGGGCACGGGTTCATCAGCCCGGCCGCCTTCCGCCAGAGCCAGCTTCAACCCGACGCAAAGGCAGCATAGGGTTCAATCCGGTGTCCCAGAAACCGAGGGCGGTACAACCCATCGCAGGCTTTAGGCGGAGATGGAATGCTGCCCCGGCCCCAGTCGGACCGGCTGACGTCTGACTGACCTCCATCACGTCCGTGCGCCACGACGGCGCGTTAGCAATATTGGACATGTAGGCAAATACGACGTCGGCCGAGCGATTGATTTTGGTTGAAACCGTTACGTCAATCATGTCCGTCATTCCGCTGGGAACGCCGACGGGCGCGGCGCGGTCACCATAGGTACAGAACGACAACCCACCCACAAGGGTCCACGCCCGCCTGCCACGTCGTCCCATCCAGGTGGGATGTTTCGACGGTGATGAACCTGCCGAGGCGGTCGGCTGAGGTCTGTCGGGCGGGAGCCAATTGCGACGGTCGGAAGTCGTACCGCCACGCGCGGATGGCTACGGCGCGACTCGGCCGGCTAACGGCGGCCATGCAACTCGGCGACAGTATCGGCCATCGGGTTCATCGGACGGCGGTAGATGAGAACGATGGCGATGATGGCTCGGGTATTGCCGTCCAGGTCGAAGATGCGCTGCTCGCCGTGGCGCAGGACCTCCCCAACCACGATCTCCTGCGTATCGCCATCGTCGAACCTCAGGCGCATTCGATCGAGGTAGAGGTCGTTGCCTCTCATCGTGAGACCGACCGCCGAGAAGACGCCGGCCGACGGATCGACGGGCACCGTTTCCTCGAGGGCCGTGACGGCTATCCGCTGTCGCGCGAGAAGCTCCCACTCACTCTGGGCAACCGCCGCGCCCGCCACCGCCAGCGTCGGCAGGCTGGCCAGGAAGGCAATGACAACTCGACGACCCATCATGATCCCGATTTCTCCGCGTCCGTCCGGCCGGCTGCTGACGTGCCACCTCCGTTCCGCATCCAGCGCGCCGACGCTTTTGTGCCACCAAAGAGCAAGCACCGTAAGGCCGCCAGCTCGCGCTCGCTCGCACCGACATGAACAGCACCTTGCGCGCCCGTTTCCCCGGTTGCCGAGGCGACGACGATCCTCAGGCTCAACAGTTCGAATCGCCGGGCCGAAGGAGCGGCACTGCCCTCAATGGCGGCACGCTTTGGTGCCGACACGGAGCAGGACCGCAGCCCCCATGTCGGCGGGCTCCGAACCAGTATCGTCGATGCGGAAACCGCCCTGTGCGGCCCTGTTTCGTCGGAAGCGGGTCTCGACGCCGCCACCGGCGGGTGCATAGTGTCCGGCGGGCCTCAGGGAGATTGCGTCATGCTGAACCGAGCCGTTGGTTTCGCGTTGGTGGCCGCGGCTCTGGTTGCCGCCACGCCGTCACGGGCGTTCGATCCGGCGCAGCTGGAACAACTGCTGATCACCAAGGTCTGCCTGTATGAGGTCATGGTGCCGGAATGCGACCTCACCGGCGCGAACCTGTCCAATGCCAACCTGATCGCCGCGGACCTCACGGGCGCTGACCTGACGCGCGCGAACCTGACCGGCGCGGATCTGACCGGCGCCAACCTGACCCGCGCCAACCTCACCCGCGCGAACCTGACCAACGCCAACCTGACCGGAGCGAGGTTCTGCGAAACCACGATGCCGGACGGCACCATCAACAACGCCAACTGCTAGGGCCGCCGCGGCCCGGTCGCGCGCGGCCCCCGCAGCGGCGGTCGGCGGTCGGCCGGCGAGCCCCTGCATTCGCGGAGACGCCGAGGTTTCCGGGGAGCGCGGTGGTCCTGGGGAGCGCGGTCGAGGCCCCGGATGATCGCGGAGAATGCCCTTCGGCACGCCACGAAGATCAGTAGCACGCCCGCGAGGATCAATCGTCGGGCGGAGGTCGCGGGCCCTGGTGGATCAGGCGCCTCGCGTCAGCGTGATATCCGCTCCGGATTCGGAGTCGCCCAGGAAAACATGTGGTCCAGGATCATATTTTTATCGCACGATGGCGTCTGACGCCGGGATCACCTAAAGTCCATGCGTCCGATGAGCGCCCCCGCCGAACCTGGCGGGGAGCCATTCGAGGTCAACCGTCGAATGATCGGCAGCCTGAAGACAGTTGTTTCAACGACTTAGAAAAGGGAGGGACTTAGATGAGGCATTCGAAACTACTTCTTGCCATCGCTGCGTCGACCACATCGCTTCTGGCCGTGCAGACGGCCTTTGCCCAGGGCAATCCGATCGAAACCATCTCGACCGTAACGGCCGAGACGCTGCTCAACCCGCCGGACGGCGACTGGCTGATGTGGCGCCGCACATACGACGGCTGGGGCTACAGCCCGCTCGCCGGGATCAACCAGGACAACGTCGCCAACCTCGCGCTGGAATGGTCTTGGGGTATGTCGCCGGGCGGGACACAGCAGACTCCGCTCGTCCACGACGGCGTGATGTTCCTCCAGAACTCCGACCACACGATCCAGGCGCTCGACGCGCGCAACGGTGATCTGATCTGGCAGTACCAGCATGTGCTGCCCGAGGGGGTGGATCCCCGTGGTGAGCGCGCCATGGCCATCTGGGGTGACACCCTGATCGTCGCGACCCGCGACAGCCATGTCCTGGCGATCAACTTCAGAAGCGGCGAAGTGGTGTGGGACACCGTCATCGCCGACTACACCAAGCGCTACGCCAATTCCTCCGGCCCGATCGTGGCCAACGGCGTCGTCGTCCAGGGCACGACCGGCTGCGGCCAGGCCCAGCCCGGGGGCTGCTTCTTCACCGGACTCGACGCGGCTACCGGCGCCATCCTTTGGCGGGTGAACACCATCGCCCAGGGCGATGATCCGAACACCAACACCTGGAACGGCGTTCCGGTCGAGAGCCGCTTCGGCGGTTCGGCCTGGATTCCCGGCTCCTACGATCCCGTGCAGAACCTGATCTTCGCCGGCACCGGTCAGATCTATCCGTGGAACGCCGAAATGGCCGGGCTGATGCCCCGGAGCACGGACCCCACGCTCAGCAACGAAGCGCTCTACACCAACGCTACCCTTGCCATCGACCCGACGACGGGCGAGCTCAAATGGCATCACCAGTACCTTGCGACCGACACCCTCGACCTCGACTACGTCTACGAGCGGCTGCTCATCGACCTGCCGGTCAATGGCGAGACCCGCCAGACGGTGGTGACGACCGGCAAGCTCGGCATCATCGAGGCGATCGACCGCATCACCGGCGAATGGCTCTGGGCCGTCGAGACTGTGCCCCAGAACGTGGTGCTTTCCATCGATCAGGTGACCGGCGAGAAGGTCATCAACCCGGAAGTGCTTCCGGTGATCGGCGAGACCACCTTCAACTGCCCGGCTGACCCGGGCGGCAGGGCTTGGCAGGCCACCGCATACAGCCCGCGGACCGGGGCACTCTATCTGCCGACCGTGGAGTTCTGCTCGAACACCACCGTGCAGCCGCTCGACCCGGGTGTCGCCTACACCGGCGGCGGCCGTCAGACCTACGCTCGCGTGCCGGTGCCCGGCAGCGACGGCAACATCGGTCAGGTCCGCGCCATCAACCTGAACGACCATACCGAGATGTGGCAGTACCGGCAGCGTTCGCCGATCACCACCTCGACGCTGCCGACCGGCGGCGGCCTGGTCTTCGTCGGCACTCTCGACCGCAGGCTCCTGGCCTTCAACGACGAGACCGGCGAGCTGCTGTGGCAGAGCCCGCGGCTGATCAACGTGCTCGAATCCTTCCCGATCACCTACGAGGTTGACGGCAGGCAGTACGTTGCGGTCGGAGCGAGCTTCGGCAATGGCCTCGGTCGCCTGATCTCGCTGACCCCGGAAGTTCGCCGCCCGGCGAGCAACCCGGTCGCCATGTTCGTCTTCGCGCTTCCGGAATAGTCCTCGGCCAGCGCACTGAACCCAGCCGAGCGGGCCTTCAAGGTCCGCTCGGCGCCTTTCCTTCGAGGTCCGATCTTGCCTGCATCCCCGCGTCCGGCCGGCCTGCTCCTGGCGCTCGCGCTGGCAATTCTGCCCGCGCTCGGGCCTGCGCCGGTCCGGGCTCAGGAGCCGGAATTCTTCGACGTGCCCTGGGCCCACAACCAGTGGACCTTCGGTCGCCCGATGGACATGTCGCACCTTCGCTATTGTGTCGACACGCGCGACCCCGACTGGGAAGTGGCCGCCGCCATCGCCGACACCATCGCCCGGGGTCTGCTGCTCGAGCCGCAGCGATACCTCGTGGACACCCCCGTGACCGTTACCGACGACATCACGCGGGTCTACGCGCTCATGCTGCAGCACTGTGACATTCACATGGGCTTCAAGCTCATCCCCCAGGGCTATGAAAGCTGGATCACCCTCACCCGCGCCTACTACGAGAGCCAGTACGTCTTCGTTGCCGCCGACCGTGACCTCCGGTTGCTCGACGAAGTCTCCCGCACGCGTCCGATGGGCGTGACGATCGGCTCATCGGCACACCTCGGCCTGCTCGCTTATTTCAGGACGGTCGCCACTGGCGAACGCTGGCCCATCTATCCGATGGGCACCGATGAACTCGCCCTCGATGCCCTCTTCAACGGCGTCGTGGACGTCGCCCTCGTCTGGGCACCGACGCTGTGGGCCAGGCAGCGTGCGGAGCCAGCCTATGCCGGCCTGCACGCGATCGAGCCGAACCCCGTTCAGCCGGTCACGCTCGGGGTGGGCGCGCTGATGCTTGCCGACCAGACCTTCCTTCGCGCCGCAGTCGACGAGGCGATCACCGCCTTGACCGCCGAAGGAACGATCGACGAAATCCTCAGATACTACGGTTTCCCGGCCACGGCCGAGCCTTGATGCGAACGGCGTCGGGTCGGGGCATACGCCCACAACGTCGATGCCGATCCGGACCCGGCGGGCACGACTGACTTCGTGCGACGCGAGCTTCCGGTCGGATCAGACGGCGGCGAAGCGGGTGCGCAGCGGTTGAATCGCTGGCTCGCATCCGGTCTCGATCCCATCAGCCAGCCCTGCTGCGACGCCTGTCCGTCCCCGAACGTCCCGAAGCAACGGCCCCTGCACCGGACGACGATCTGGTCGCCCTCGGGCTACACCGGTCGACGGTGGCCGGCGGCGGCAGCGCCCGCTGCCTCTTTCGGTCGCCGGGAATGAGGGAAGTCGGGGCGCCGGCGGACCTGTCGCCCCGCGGCGGGGACTCCAGCGGCGGGAATCAGACGGACCCCGCCCCGAAGGGCATGTGGCCCGCCCGAGAAAGACCCGGCCAACCGAGGGGCGTTTCGAACCCAGGCCGCCGACCACGGCGGCGATCAGTCGGCGGGCGGCCGCTCTCGCCTGGCCCGCCCACGAAGCATCATCCGCCGGTCACTTCACCATGATCAGGGTGCCGAGTGTCTCGATGGAAGCAGGCAGTTCCGCGCCTGCGGCAAAGCCGTTCTGCTGCAGAATGTACGCGACGAGGTCGGCATAGATCGACGCCTGGAGACGCCCCGGATCGTCGGGCGGCATGGTGGTGCTCGTGAACAGGAACAACGCCGAGGCAGGCGCCCCGTTCAGGTACTTCGCCTCAAAAGCGAGGCCCCGCAGTGGCGGCCCTCCGATCAGCCCGCCGGTGAGAGTCTCGCCATGGCACTCCAGGCAATCGCGCGTGTACCTCGTCTGTCCACGAGCGGCCTGCTCGGTCGAGTAGGTGACCGGGATTCCTGCCGGAGCCGCGGCGCCTGCGACAGGAGCCGCTCCACCGCCGAGCGTGGCGAGGTAGCCGATCAGATTGGCCCGCATCGCATCGTCCGCGATCCCGGCGAAGGGCATGGTCGTTCCAGGAATTGCCGCCTGCGGCGACTCCAGGAACGCGCTCAGGAACTCGATGCTCCAGGTGGCTCCCGCCGTACCGGCGGCAGCCATCGCGGGCGAATAACCGAAGCCACCGACCGAGGCGACGGCACGATCGACGATGCCGTAGAGGTTGGGGCCGAAGCGCCCTGGCTCGCCTTCGCCGAGTGAATGACAGCCGACGCACTGCAGCGAGGCCGCCTGACCGGCGGCAATGTCAGCCGCCACGGCCATTGCCGCGGCGGCGGGGGCCTCCGCAGCAGGAGGCGTCGCCTGAGCGAGCTGGATACCGTGCGCCCCCGCGGTTGCCGGGCCGGCCAGGGGGACTGTCTCGGCGCCCGGCGTCGATACCGCCAGGCTCCAGGCCCCGGCGGCAACGCCAACGGTCAGCACGATGCGTGCGGCGTGATGGCGAATCGTCGGATTCATTGAATTCCTCTCGTCCATTGCCTCGCCGGGCCACCGGACCGTATCCGCGGTCGAGGCGAAGATTCTTGCGCCGCACGCACCATGCCCCGACGGCGCCCGAACGGCAAGGGTGCCCCGGCGACGGCGCCAGCAGCCACGACCGGTTCGTCAGGTGCCCGCCCGGGCGCACCTCCCCCTGATGCGCCGCCATCCGCGCTCCGCAGCAATCACCGCGCGCTGGCGAGAGTCAGCAGGTAGTCCTGATGGATCGCATTGCCGGCGAAATACGGGGCCGCGAGGGCTTCGAACCCGGCACGAACGGCCTCTAGCCGTTCCGGTTCGGCCGACAGGGATTCGACCAGTTTCTGCATCGGCCCCACCGACCGCTCCATGAACTCACGGAAATGGGGGAGGCTGAGGGCGGGGATGTGCATCACGCCGCGGGCGAAGAAGGGCGGCGCAAAGCGTTCGCCGAGGCGTTCGGTGATGGTGGCCGGGTTGCCCCACTGCGCCGGAGGCGCCGCGCCGGGGGCTGAGGGCGTGTACTGGCCGATGAACGCGAACAGCCGGCCGACGAAGTGTTCCGGCGGCCAGGTGGCGAAGGCGATCCGGCCGCCCGGCTTCAGCACCCGGTGCATTTCCCCGACCGCGATGTCGGGCCGCGGCGCGAACATGTGTCCGAACTGGCTCAGGACGACGTCGAACCGGCGGTCGGGAAACGGGAGCCGTTCGGCGTCGCCCTCGATCCACTCGACCGAACCGAGCCCGGCGATGCGTCCGTTCTCGCGCGCCACGGCAAGGAGCGGCGGCGTCAGGTCCATGCCCGTGGCCACCGCCCCTGCCCGCGCTGCGGTGATGGCGACCACACCGGTTCCGGTGCCGACGTCGAGCACCGCTTCTCCCGGGGCGATCCGCGCGAACGCGACCAGATGGGCGGCGACGGTGGTTGTGAAGGCCGCGGTCGGCGCGAAGGACGCCCACATCTCCCGCTGGCGCTGCTTCATCTGGGCAAAGGGATCGTCGGACATGGCCACCTCGCTGCGACGCGGCGAAGCGGAGCGTCCGGGCGCCGGCGTGTCAAGCGGATGCTGGACGGTTCGGCATGACGGGTGAACCGTCGCTGAGGAATGGAGCAGCCGGAAAGCGAGGAGGATTCGATGAACGAGTTCCGGTTCAATCGTCCGGGGCCTGCATTCGCAACCTCTCTGCCCGCCGCCCCTCGGGCACGACCTGCCGGCTGCGGACCGGGTATTCCTTGACCCTCGTCAACGCCGGATGGTCCTGGCGATGTATCCTCGGGAGGCTGATGAAGAAGCCTCAGGCCAGTGATCGACCAGCCTTCGCCATCGGGCGCGCCGAGCGCGTTTCCGACGCGATCCGTCGCGTGGTCGCGCAGGACCTTCGCTGGATCGAGGCTGCCCTCCAGGATGCCGACCTCGAACGCGTTCACCCCGCGCGGCGGCGCCTGAAGCGTTGCCGGGCGCTCCTGCGCGTGGCCGGCCGCCGCGTGCCGGCGGCAGTGCGGGATGCCCTGCGCGAGACCGCCGGCGCCCTTGGACGGATTCGCGACCGGCAGGTGCGCGAAGCCATCACTGCCGGACCTGGCGTCGGCGACGCGCCGGACGGCGCCGATCACCCCGCAGCGCCGCCCGGCGCGGACGACAGCGCCACGTTCGAGACCTCGGCGCAGGCGCTCGGGAAGGTCCGCGCGGCCCTTGCCGGCCTCGACTTCGCCGGCGGCCGGCGGATGATGAACAGGGCGCTCGAGGAGGCCATGATCCGGCAGCGCAAGGCATACCGCCGGGCCAGGGCAACGGAGGACACCGAGGACTTCCATGACTGGCGCAAGACGCTCCAGAACCTTGCAAGCCTGTGCCAGTTCGGGGGCACGCGGCTGCAGCGGAGCGCCCGCCTCGGCCGTCACGCCGGCAAGGCCATTGCGCTCCTCGGCGAGGACCACGACCTCGCTCTCCTGGAAACGCCCCCCGGCGCACCTTCCGCGTCCGGTCTCGCCGTCCGCCGCGCATTGCTGCAACGGGAAGCCATCCGGAAGGGCCGCGCGCTCGAAAGGCTTGCGGCGCCTGCTCTCCGACGCCGGGAGGGATGAGGCGCGGTTCCGGCGCCGGCGGGGTCGCCGCCGGACGCTCCGGCTCGTGGCAGGACCGTCATCCTGCTTGCATCCCGCGCGTTGATGGTGTGCCATCGTCTCAGAGCCTCACACCCACCCACGGCTGGTCTGCAGATGGGCGCTGCCATTCGCCGCCGCGACTTTCTCCCGCTCGTACTGGCTGCAGCAGGTGCCCCGGCGTCCGTGATGGCGCAGCCGGGAGGGCTTCCGCTCGTCGCTGCGCTGATCGGAGCGCCCAACCCGCCCGACGCCACGAGCATGGCGTGGCTGGGAGCGGTCAGGGACGGACTGGCGGAGCACGGCTGGGTCGACGGGCGGAACATCGTCATCGAGGCACGCTTCACCGCCGGTCAGGCCGAGCTGACCGAGCGTTTCACGCGTGAGCTGGCGGCGATGCAGCCCGCCATCTTCGTCGCCGGAACGCCCGGGAATGCGGTCGCCGTCCATGGTCTTGCTCCGGAAATCCCCCTCGTCTTCGTCGCCGTTCCCGACCCGGTCGCTGCAGGCCTGGTGGCCAGCTATCGCCAGCCCGGCGGCAACGCGACCGGGATCACCCACCTGGAGCCGTCCGTGGTGGGAAAGATGGTGGACCTCCTTCTGGCGGTCGCACCCCGGACTTCTGTGATCTTCTTCTTCACCAACCCCGCAGCGGATACTACCCCCGCGTTGTGGCATCCCTACGCGATTGCCGCAGCGAACGCGCACGGCCTCCGCTTTGTGGAGACCTATGTCAGCACCCTCGGTGAGGTAGAGCCCGCGGTGGCCGCCATGGCAGCAACGCCGGGCGCCGGCATCATCATTCCGGGGAACAACTGGGTGCACAACAATGCGGCGGCCTTCGTCGAGCCGATCAACCGCTTCCGGCTGCCCGCCATCTACCCCGCGCAACGCATGGTCGAGCAGGGCGGTCTCATGGGCATCGGCGTCCATACCGTCGAGCTGTTCCGGATGGGCGGCGAGTATGCGGGCAGGATCCTCAGCGGCACCAGTCCTGGCGATCTGCCGGTCCGCACGGCGACGTTCGGCACGGTGATCAACATCCGGACGGCGGCTGCGCTGGGAATTGCCGTCCCGCCCCTTCTCCTCATGTCCGCCGACCGCCTGATCGACGGGTGACTTCTGCAGGGGCGGGGCGATGGCTGTCGCCTAGACTCCGTAAAATCCCCGGTACCAGCGCACGAAGCGGGCGACCCCTTCGTGCACAGGCGTCTTCGGGTGGTAGCCGACCGCGCGGTCGAGGGCGCTGACGTCGGCGATGGTGTCGGGGACATCGCCGACCTGAAGGGGGAGTAGTTCGCGTTCCGCAGGGAAGCCAAGCGCAGCCTCGAGGGCCTCGATGTAGGCATTGAGGCGCACGCCTTCGGGGTTGCCGATGTTGAGGACGCGGAACGGAGCGCGGCTCGTGGACGGGTCGGGCGCATCGCCGTGCCAGCCCGGGTTGCCTGCCGGGATCTGGTCGCTCGCAAGGACCACGCCATCGACGACGTCGTCGACGTAGGTGAAGCTCCGGATGTGGTGGCCGTGGTTGTAGACGGGGATCGGTCGTCCCTCGATCATGTTCTTCGTGAATTTGAACAACGCCATGTCGGGCCGCCCCCACGGCCCGTAGACGGTGAAGAACCGAAGCCCGGTCGTCGGCAGGGCGGCGAAATGGCTGTAGGAATGGGCCATTAACTCGTTCGCGCGCTTGGTCGCCGCGTAGAACTGCAGGGGGTGGTCGACGCCCTGGCGCTCGGAAAGCGGCATCGTGGTGTTCGCGCCGTAGACGCTGCTGGTGCTGGCGTAGGTGAGATGCGGCGTCCCGGCCTGCCGGCAGGCCTCGATGACGTTGGCGAACCCCACGAGGTTGCTCGTCACATAGGAGTGCGGGTCGACCAGCGAGTGGCGGACGCCGGCCTGCGCGGCAAGGTGGATGACCCGGTCGAACCTGCTTCCCTCGAACAGCCGCGCCGCGACGGAGGGGTCCGCGAGGTCTCCCCGCACGAAGGCGTAGTTGCCCCCCGTGCTTTCCGCCGTGTCGTCCAGAAGGGCCAGCCGGGCCTCCTTGAGGCCGACGTCGTAGTAGTCGTTGACGACGTCGCAGCCGACCACGGCATCGCCCCGCTCGATGAGGCGACGCGCAACGTGAAAGCCGATGAATCCGGCATTGCCGGTCACGAGCACCTTCATGCGGTCCACCCCCGTCCCCGTGCGCTGCCGCCCCGATCGCATGTCATGCCGCAACCTGCCTTCCGCTGTTGCAGCAAAGCCGCGAATCCGCGCAACCCGCAACAGGCCCTGTACCATCCCTGTACCCCGCATTCATCGGCGGGTACGCTGCAGAGCGCAGGCGAGCGCCGGGGACGACCTCCGGGAGGCCGGCGATGCAGGCGGCGGTCATGACTGCAAGGATTGTCGATCAACAGGAAACCGGCGCGGCGGGGGCAGCTGCGCCCGCGCCTGGCCGGAACCGACGCGTCGTGTTCGCGATTGGTCACATGGGCCCGGGTGGCGCGCAGCGCGTCGTCGCCAACGCCGCCAACAGCCTGGTCGAGCGCGGGCTCGAAATGCACATCGTGACCATCAGCCGGACGCCGGCCGACGCCTACCAGCTCGATCCCGCGGTCGTCCGTCACCGGCTGAGCGGCCTGCCGCCACCGGACCCGACCCGCGCCGCAGCACCCGCCGGTTCTGCGGAGGCGTTGCCCGAACGGCGCCGCGGTCCAGTCAAGCAGACGCTGCGGCCGGCGGTTCTCCTCGCATTTGCGGCGCGGGAGCAAGCCAAACGCCTTCGCGCGCTCCTGCGGCGCAGGGCCGTGCCGGCGGCGCTCGTGCGGCAGATGCGCAAGGAGATCCGGGCGATCGATCCCGATTGCGTGGTCTCCTTCCTCACCCGCACCAACATCATCGTGCTGCTTGCCACGCGACGGCTGAGCGTCCGCACGCTCGTTTCGGAACGGAACGATCCGCGCCTCCAGCGGCAAGGCCGCGCGATCGAAGCAGCGCGCCGATTCCTCTACCGCCGTGCAAGCCTCGTGACGGCCAACACCAGGGGTGCGCTTGCGGCCATGACGGACTATGTGCCGAAGGAGCGTCTCGCCTTTCTGCCGAACCCGCTTGCCGTTCCTGCCGATCGAAGCATCGCCGAATTCCACACGCCTACCTTCCTAACCGTGGCCCGGCTCGTCGAACAGAAGGGCATCGACACGCTCCTGCGCGCCGCCGCCGGTGCCCTTCCCGAGTTGCCCGGCTGGCGCCTTGCGATAGTCGGGGATGGTCCACTGCGTTCGCAGCTCCAGGCACTCGGCAAGGAACTGGGGGTCGATGACCGGATCGACTGGATCGGCCACGTCGACGACCCCTTCCCATACCTCCGCGCCGCGCGATTCTTCGTCCTGCCGTCTCGCTTCGAGGGTTCGCCCAACGCGCTTCTCGAGGCGATGAGCTGCGGCCTCGCCTCAATCGTGACGGACGCTTCGCCCGGCCCGCTCGAACTGGTCGGCGACGACCGCGCAGGCCTGGTCGTGCCGGTCGATGACTGGCAAGCGATGTCGCGGGCCATCGTGACGCTGGCCCGGGACGAGCAGCTTCGTGACCGGCTATCGGCCGGAGCATTCGAGCTCAGCCGTCCCCATCTGCCGGAGACGGCGCTCGGGACCTGGCTCGAGATCATCGCATGACCCGCTCATCGGCCGAAGCCGTCTCGGTGCACTCCCCGGGAGGCGCGGACGCATTGAGCGACCGCGAGGACGCGACGGCCCGGCGTGCGGGCAAAGGCGCAAGTCACGCCAGGACTGCGACAGGAGGCGGGACGGGTAGCCCTCTCGGCCGCTTTGCGCGCCGCGGCCGCAATTACGGACATACCATCCTCTGGACTCTGCGGGATACCTTCGCTGCCGAACCGCGCAGATTCGCCATGGCGCTCCTACTCGGGGGACTGTCGCTGGCAGCGCAGGCCCTCGCAGTCCTCGTGGTCTACGGCTACAGTCAGACGATCCAGCGGGACGGCAGCCTCGTCGTTCCCTTTGTCGGCATCGACTGGAGCGCGCGTACCGACGTGCCCTTCCTCCTCGCGGTCGTCGCTGGGTTCGCCACCAGCCTCTCGGCGGTCGCACTCCTCAACTTCCTCTCGCAGGGGCTTCTTCTCGGGATCGTCAGGCGGTCTATGACGCGGGCGATCGAGCGCCTCGCGCGGGCGGTCAACGCGCTGCCGGACCCGCGCGCGCCGGTTGCCAGCAGAATCGCAGCCAGAATGGGCTTCGCGGGACTAAACGGCGGGCTTGGCGCTTCGGCACGCAGCGCTTTCCTGATCGTCCAGACGATACCACCGTTTCTGGGAGCCGTGGCTGCAGGGGGGCTTCTCCTTTGGATGGAGCCGATTCTTACTTCCATCCTCATCGGCGTCGCTGCCACGTGGACTGCACTGCTTTACCCGATCGCCCTCCGTACGGTGCGCTACGCGCGAACGCTCCGCCGTGCCGTCGTGACTCTTCGTCGTGACTTCCGGATCATCCCCACTGCGCCTGCTGTCTGGATGAACGCCCATGACGTGGCTGACTCCTATACCGGCTGGCTAGGCGCGCGCGTCAGGATCATCGTCGTCGTCGGAGTGGGGATCGCTCTGATAGTTTCCATCGCCATATACGTGATGGGCGCTGCTATGATGGGCGGGAGCCAAGAATGGCCGGCACTCGTCGCCTATATCGGCGCGCTCCAAGTGGCGCTCAACGGCGCATTCCGGATGGTCCGGGTCATGGCGATCGTGAGCCGCCACTATGTTGCGATGGTACGGAACCGACTTCTTGTGCAAGACCTCACAGGCCTCCGTCGTCCGACGCGCCCTCTCGGCAGGGGGGAACTCATAACGTTGGCACGCGGTCGAGAGGGCGAGCCCATCACCGCGGCCGTCGGCGAGCTGCTTGCGGTCATGGGGCCAGGGTCGATCCATCAGATTCAGCTCGCAGCGCTAGGCGCAAAAGACGCCCAAGGTAGCGTCGTGCGAAGTGCCGCGCTCGCCCGCGATGTTCGGCAAACGCCCCTTCCCGATGCGCCCATTGTCTTCGTGGATGGACGCTTACTCGGCAGCGGACGCGGAGAGCTCGAGAAGTTGCTGGCTGATCGCTTGGTCGTTGTCGTGCACACAAATCCCGCCACTGTCGGCCGATTCGGCGAGGGACGGCTCCTCCTTGTCGAGCACGATACGATCACCCTCGCGGCGCCGCTGGGCTCCGAGGAAGCGACCAAGGCCCTGAGGCGGGCTGCAAACCGGGCGGCAAAGGATAGACATCGTGAGAACGACGATGAGTTCGATGACGTCGAGTGACGTTCTCGGTAGTCGACTGTCAAAATGACATTGGCCGCAACGGCGACGCTGGCGCACTACTAGTGGGGACGAATTGGCAATCCGAATCTTGAGATCGCTTCGACGCTGGCTCAAGCACCGGCGTAGGGATGCGCGGAAGGCCGAGCGGAGAGCCATTCGCGCGCAAGGTGGGGTTGTCTATAGCCCGTCGTCAAAAGACAGCAGACCCTACGTGGACCGCGTTATGGAACGCCTTGAAGCCGGCAATGTCCATCCAACACTTGGCCCGAAACTGAAGCCGGGCTCAGTGGAAGGAGCGAAGCGACACGTGGAGCGACTTGTCGAGTCCGGGTTGACACGCCAGGATTTGGTGGTCGACTACGGTTGCGGCACAATGCGTGTCGGTGCCTTTCTTATCGATTACCTCGATCCGGGGCACTACATCGGCCTCGATCTGGACCAGCGCCTGCTCGACCTGGGCCTGCAAGGCCTGCCGGTCGGCCTTGCCGAACGTAAGCGTCCTATTCTCCGCGTAATCTCGCACGAGACTATAGCGAGTATCGCCGCGTTGCGACCGAGCTACATCTTCTCAAGAGGAGTGGTTCAGCATGTTCCTCCGACAGAACTCGGAGTCTTCTTCGGCAATGTCAGCTTGCTTGCGCACGACAGCACTTCCATTGCGATACAGGTATCGAAGTTGGCGGAGATGCCTGTCCGGAGGAGCACGAACAGTTGGCGGCACTCATTGAAAAGCATCGAGACTGCGGTCGCGGCGGCGGGACTCTTGGTCAGGGCGTTCGATACCCGTAATGGCGCGGACGGGACGTTCATCCTGGAGAAAGGCGTTGTGACACGGTGAGCCTGAGCAACCGTAACAGACGTGAGGCGCTTCGACCGAGCGGGAATCTGTGAGCGCCGCAAGCAAGTCAGGGCCTGACTTCATTGTCATCGGGGCGCAGCGCTCCGGAACGACCTGGCTGCACCGGGTTCTCGAAGGGCATCCGTCCATCTGGGTGCCGCCGATCAAGGAACTACACTACTTCGACGACCCGGCGAACAAGCGCTACTTCGCCCATCTCAGGGAGCGCCTGCTCCGGGGCCTCGTCGGGCGGCGCATCCTGTCGACCTGGGATCTCCGCTATTTCCTCGGGCGCCGGAACGACGACTGGTACCGCTCGCTGTTCGAACCCGGCCGCCGTCGCGGCAAGGTCACTGGCGAAGCGACACCTGCCTATGCCATCCTTGGCGCGGACGCGTTCGAGCACATAAAGGCGGTGAACCCGAACGTGCGGCTCATCTTCATCATGCGGGATCCGGTGGAGCGCATGTGGTCCGCGGCGGTGAATCAGGCAATCAACAAGCGGGGCGGCGGTGACGTCAGGCTGAAGCAGAAGCCCGATTCCCGGGCCGTCAAGAAGTCCAGCTACCTCGCGACTATCCATCTTCTCGAGCAGCACTTCCGGCCGGATCAAGTGTTCTACGGGTTCTTCGACGACATCAAGCAGCGTCCCGCGGCGCTCGTGACCGACGTGCTGAACTTCCTCGGCGTGGAGCCCGGCAACGTGGAGCGACTGCTGCCCAAGCACGCGCTGAACATCGCCGCCGGGTCAAAGAAGCCGCCGGCGGACTATGAACTGGCCATGGCGGCAGCACACCTGCCCTGGCTGCGTGACATGTGCCAGCGCTTCACGGGAGCACCCGAGAAATGGCGCGACCGCTATGTGGCGCTGCTGCGACCGACATCCGTGGAGGCGCCCGAAGCGGCGCGCGCCGACCTAGAGGCAGCCCGGTGAAGATCATCTACATCGCCAGTGCGCCCCATAGCGGCTCGACGTTGCTCGACCTGATGCTGAACGCCCACTCGAAGGTGGTCACCGTCGGCGAGATCAAGCAGCTCCCGAGGTTCACGACCCTCGACAAGGCGCACAAGCGCTGCACGTGCGGCGCCCCCACAATCCTTGAATGCCCGTTCTGGATGAAGGTCGGCGCAGTCGTGCAAGAGCGGTCGGGTGGGCGGACGCTCGGTGACCTCAAGGTCGATTCCTATGACGACGTCGAGGCTTTCCGGACGGACAACCGGCTGCTCTTCGAGGCGGTCGGCACGGTTGCCGGGGTCGGCATCGTGGTCGATTCCTCCAAGGAGACCCGGCGGCTCGAAATGTTGCTGGAAACGCCCGGGCTCG
>CAXNGA010000002.1:0-17690 GCA_964201375.1 Kaistiaceae bacterium | reverse complement strand
ACCACCTTCCGCGACAGGTTCAGCTCGCGGCAGATCGCCTTGATCGACTTGCCCTGGACCGAATGCGCCCGGCGGATCTTCGCAATCGTCTCCACGACCAGCATCCCAACCAGCCTCCGATGAACCCGGAGGCATTGTGAACCCCACGGTCCCGAGGGGGCCCTTTTGGACGCCGATCACCCCGAAAACGGGGTCCTTATTGCGCGCCTATCAACAATCGAGGAAGCTAATCGCCTAGCCCTCATACCACGGATCACGTCACAACCCTCGATCCAGTATGGAGCCCGCTCGTGCGCGACCGCCGGGGGGCCGGCGGCCGGGTGCTTCCGACCGCCGGTTCCGTTGCCTCTGAAGGCGATCAGTTGCTGCGGCTGTCGTCCGACGGATCGTCGCTGTCGCTGGACGAACCGCTGTCGTCGGACGAGTCGTTGCTGTCGTCGGAGTCGTCGCTGGAGCCGTGCCCGCCGATAGCGTCGAGGGTCATGGGCGCACCGCCGCCGCCGAGGCAGTCCTTTGCTTCCTGCGACACGATCGTGCCCGTCAGCGGGTCGATGCGCGCCTCGATCTGCGGCCCCCCGGTGCCGACGACGCAGGCCTTGTAGTTGGCATCGCTCGGCTCCGCCTCCAGCTTCAGCACGGTCCATCCGGCGGCGGCGAGGCGGCTGGCGATTTCTCCCGCGCCGAGCCAGCCGGCGGGCATCGGAGCCATAGCGGCCGGGGCGATCTGGCTGGCGGCCATCTGGGCACCGACGAGCGGGTAGGCGGCGGCGACCGTGATCAGGGCCGCAATGACGAACTTCTTGCGCATCTGGTTCTCTCCTCGATCGAGCGGCGTGATTGCCGTCGTTGGCGAACCAGATGCGGCAATGGTACTGACGCCGCGCTGACGGGTCCTGTCAGCGTGCTGTCAGGTCGGCTGCGCGAAGTGTTCGCAATGCGCTTCTCACGCCTCGCCATTCCCCTCCTCGTCGCCGTGGCGCTTGCGCCCGGGATTTCGGCCGCACGGGCCGACGACGACGATGCCTGTGCCGGCAGCGACGACCATGACCGCGCGCTCGCCGCCGTGATGGCTCAGGAGTTCCTGCCTCTGTCGGCGATCCTCGAGGCGCTGTGGACCGTGGTGGAGGGCACGCTGATCGAAATCGAGATCGACTGCCGGGACGGCCGGGCCTTCTATTCCCTCGAGATCCGCACGCCCGACGGAAGGCTCGTCGAGTACCTGGTGGATGCGGTGACGGGACAGATCGTGCCGGACGACGACCGATGAAAATCCTGCTGGTCGAAGACGAGGACCGCATCGCAGCCGATGTGGCGACGGCGTTGCGCGCGGCCCGTTACCACGTCGAGCGCGCCAGCGATGGCGAAGACGCCTGGTTCCAGGGAGAGACGGGAGACTACGATCTCATCGTCCTCGACCTCGGCCTGCCGAAGATCGACGGCCTGACGATCCTCAAGAGGTGGCGGGAAGCGGGGCTCGCAACGCCGATCCTGATTCTCACGGCCCGCGGGCGTTGGAACGAACGGGTCGAGGGGATCGACGCAGGGGCGGACGACTACCTGCCCAAGCCGTTCCAGATGGAAGAACTGCTCGCCCGTGTGCGGGCACTGATCCGGCGTGCGGCGGGCCTGCCGTCGGCAGTCATCGAGGTCGGCGCCCTTTCCCTCGACACGCGCCAGATGCGTCTTTCGGTCGGCGGCATTCCCCGCGCGCTCTCGCCGCTCGAATACCGCGTGATGGCGTATCTGATGCTGCATCGCGACCGCGTGGTCCCGCCGGGGGAACTCCTGGAGCATCTCCACGGGACGGACGATGCGCGCGAAGCCAATGCGCTCGAGGCGATCGTCGCCAGACTGCGGAAGAAACTGGGACCCACGGCGATCGAAACGCGTCGTGGCTTTGGCTACCAGATCGCCGCCACACCGTGAGATCGGGCTCGCTCCGGCTGCGGCTGCTCATGGCGGGCTTCATTGCCGTCGCCTTTGCGGTCGCCGGGACAGCGGCCGGTCTTTCCTTCCTGTTCGAGCGGCATGTCGAGCGCCGCGTGGTGGCGCAACTCGGCGCGACGATCGACCTGCTCGCGTCGGGAATCGACCGCGCCGTCGATGGCCTCTTCACGGCGGCTTCCCCGCCTGCCGACCCGCGGCTCGCGCAGCCCTATTCTGGCTACTACTGGCAGATCGAGGTGGCGGGACAGATCCTGCGGTCCCGGTCGCTGTGGGACGCGGAGATACCGGTCGGACCGCCTCCGCCGACGGGAGTGCTTGCCAGCTACCGGGCAGAGGGCCTCCCCTCCGGGCCGCATCTCGTCGTCGAGCGGACGGTGACGCTGCCCGACCGCCTCGACGGCGCGCAGGCACGGATTGCCGTCGCGCTCGACCGCGCGGAGATCCAGGCCGCTACCGTAGCCTTCCGCAGCGATCTCCTGCCCTATCTGATGCTGGTCGGCGGCCTGATCCTCGGCGCTTCCTTCCTGCAGGTTTCGATCGGACTCAGGCCGCTGGCGGCCGTGAGGAGCAGGCTGGTGCAGATCAAATCGGGTGACCTTCTGCGGCTCGGCAAGGGCTATCCCAGCGAGGTGCAACCTCTCGTCGACGAGGTAGATGCGCTTCTCGACGCTTCCGACGTCGCGGTGCAGCGCGCCCGGACCCGGGCGGCCGACCTGGCGCATTCGTTGAAGACACCGCTCCAGTTGCTGGCGGGCGAAGTTGAACGCCTGTCCAAGCGCGGAGACACGAAGGCGGCGGAGGACGTGTCGATCGTATGGTCGGCGATCTCCGGCGCCGTCGACCGCGAACTCGCGCGCGCCATCACGGTACCGACCACGCGCGCCCGGCGCGCTTCGGTCGCCGAGGCAATCGCCCAGGTGCTCAGGGTGATCCGCCGGACACCCAAGGGCGACCGCCTCGCCTTCACCATCGACGTCGACGATGGCATCGAGGCCGCCCTGGAGATGGAGGCCCTCGTCGAGGCGCTGGGCGGTATCATGGAGAACGCCGTCCGGTTTGCCCACTCGTCGATCGGCATTGCCGTGCGTGTTGCGGGCGAGGACGTCAGCATCGTCGTCACGGACGACGGCGACGGGATTGCAGAGCATCGCCTTTCCGACGTCACGGGGCGGGGTGTGCGCCTCGATCAGGCTGGCCCGGGACACGGTATCGGGCTCGCCATCGTGGCCGACATCGCCAGTGACAACCGGGGGAGCGTCGAGCTCCGCAATGCAAACCCGGGACTGGAAGTCCTCCTGAAACTGCCGCTCCGCCGGACCTGAGGCGCGGCGAAGTCCGCCTCGCCGATCGCTGTCCCGGCTTCGAGTCCCTCCGCAGGTCGCTCGGCGAAGCGAACGCGGCCCCTTGCAGGCGTGCCGATCGTCAGCGTGGCGTCAGCAGCGGGGGAGCAAGTGTCGGGCTCCTCCATCAAGGTGTGTGACGATCATGAATAAACTTCTCGCCGCCCTCGCAGTGACGACGGCCCTTTTCGCGCCGTCCCTGGCAATGGCCAAGACCGTAAACATCTCCGGGCAGATGGCCAACTATCAGGGCCAGGCCGCCTATCTTGCCATCTACGTGACCGACGCTGCCGGCACGTTCCAGCGCACGCTCTACGTTGGAGGCACCAACGCGCGATACTATCGCGACATGAGGGCGTGGGCGCGCGGCGTAGCCACAGTCGGCCGCCTCGACGGCATCACGGGCGCGAGCGTCGGCAGCGGCCGCAGCTTCTCGGTCAGCGTCGAGATCGCCGACGCCCTGATCGACGCCGGCTACCAGATCCGCGTCGACAGCGCGGTCGAGAACGGCCAGGTCTTCGCCGCTACCCCGACCATCCCGCTCGCCCAGTCGAGTTCGGGTCAGGCCTTCACGGGCTCTGGCTACGTCGCCGCGCTCACCGTGGCCATGTAGCCCTCTTACGGGAGCCGCCAGATGTTCCGCAGTATTCATGCCGCGTTCGCGCTCGCGGCCTCCGTGCTGGTCTGCTTCATGGCAGTCACCGGCGCCGTGCTCTCGGTGAACCCCGCAACCGAGACGGCAGCCGCCGCCGGAGGACGGGCCAGCGTCACGGTGGCCGACGTCGCCGCCATGGCCGCAAGCACCCATGGTGAGGTCGAGCGGATCGTCCAGACGGCGTCCGGCAGAGTCATTGCGTATACGACCGCCGCCGACGGAACGGCCGCAGCCTACACGATCGATCCGGCGACCGGGGCCGCGACAGGCTCATACAACTCCGGTGGATTCTTCAGCTTCTTCGCCGAACTGCACCGCTCGCTGTTCCTCGGCGACGGCGGCCGGATCGTGGCGGGCCTCGCCGCGGCAGCGCTCCTGATCCTTTCGCTCTCGGGCGTGGTGATACTGGTGCGCCGGCTCGGAGGATGGCGCCACCTGTTCGGCCTCGCGCGCGGCTCCTCGCGCCAGCGGCTCCACGTCAATCTCGCCCGCCTTGCCGTTGTCGGCATGATGCTGTCCGCGATCACGGGCCTTTACATGTCGCTCGTCACCTTCGGCTTCGTCGGTGACGGGTCGATCGCCTTCCTGCCGTTCCCGGCCGGGGTCGACGGCGGCATGCCCACCGCGATCACCAACCTCGCCGCACTGCGCGACACCCCGCTGGCGGCGCTCCGCGAACTGGTGTTCCCCTACCCCGGCGACACCGGCGACGTCTTCACGCTGACGACGTCCGCCGGCGTCGGCTTCGTCGACCAGGCGACCGGCGCGCTCCTCGACTTCATACCGAGCAGTCTCGGCCAACGGCTCTACGAGGCCATCTACCTCCTTCACACCGGCGAGGGCGCCTGGTGGCTCGGGCTCGTCCTCGGCACCGCGGCGTTGATGGTGCCCGTGATGGCGGTGAGCGGCATCGCCATCTGGTGGCGCAGAAGGCGGGGCCAGCCGCGGCTGCGGAACAATTCGCGCGCCGCCGCCGCCGACGCAGTGATCCTTGTCGGAACCGAGGGCAACTCGACCTGGGGCTTCGCTGGCGCCCTTCATGCCGGCCTGACCGCAGCCGGCCGCAAGGTCCACACGACGACCATGAACGGTCTCGCCACGACCTACCCGCGCGCCGAGCATGTGTTCGTCCTCACCTCGACCCATGGCGATGGCGCTGCGCCATCCACCGCGAGGCAATTTCTCGCCCGCCTGACGCACTGGAAGGGGGGCAGCCCGCGCTTCACCGTTCTCGGCTTCGGCGATCGCAGCTTCCCGAAGTTCTCCCAGTACGCGATCGAGGTGGAAGCGGCGCTCGAGGCAAAGGGTTGGGTGCCGTTCGAGGCGATGACCACGATCGACCGGCAGTCATCGCAGGCCTTCGAGCGCTGGGGTTCCGGGATCGGCAAGGCGACGGGGACGTCGCTGGAACTCGTTCACGCCGCCGAGCAACCGCGGACGGCTCGGCTCGTCCTCGAAGGGCGCGTGGACTACGGTGCCGAAGTTCAGGCCCCAACGGTCGTACTGCGGCTCGTGCCGGGGGCACCCTCGCGAAAGCGCATTCCGGGTCGCAGGATCGAAGGCGCCATCGGCCGGTTCGAGCCGGGCGACCTCGTCGGCATCCTGCCGCCTGGCACCAGTGTGCCGCGGTACTACTCGCTGGCGTCCTCGTCAGCTGACGGCATCGTCGAGATCTGCGTCCGCAAGCAGCCGGGCGGTGTCTGCTCGGAGTTCCTCCATGGTCTCGAGCCGGGCGATACCGTGAATGCATTCGTCAAGCGGAACCCGGACTTCCGGCCGGCGCGCGGACGGAAGCCGATCATCCTCATCGGCGCGGGTACAGGCATCGCTCCGCTGGTCGGGTTCATCGGCGGCAATCTCCGCCATCGCCCGATGTACCTCTACTGGGGCGGCCGGGACCCGCAGTCCGACTTCCTGTACGGCCCGACCCTTGCCGAGATGCAGCGCTCCTCCCGCCTGACGCGACTCGTCACCGCGTTCTCCCGCGTCGTCGACGGCCGCGCCTACGTGCAGGACCGCGTCCGCGAGGATGCCGCGGTCCTGCGAACGCTGATGTCCCGTGGCGCGCAGATCATGGTCTGCGGCGGCAGAGACATGGCGGCAGGCGTCAGGGCAGCCGTGGAGGAAGTCATGGCGCCGCTCGGGATCGACGTCGGCACGCTCAAGGCGGGAGGACGCTACCTTGAAGACATCTACTGACGCGGGCGTGGTGCGCCAGGCCCTCAACGGCCCGACGATGGGCACCCGCTACAGCGCAGTCTTCTACGCGTCGGGCGCGATCGACCTTTCGGAAGTGCAGCGGGACCTCCGGATGGCCGTCGAGCGCGTCGACGCACAGATGTCGACGTGGAAGCCGACGTCGGACCTGAACCGCTTCAATGCCGCGCTGCCCGGGGAGTGGATCGAGGTGCCGCAGGAGCTGCTGACCGTGGTCGAGATCGCCCTCGACGTCGGAATGGCGTCCGGCGGCACCTTCGAGATCGGCGTCGGCGACGCTGTGGACGCATGGGGGTTCGGTGCATCCGGCGGTGCGCCTGATCCTGCCAGGATCGCCGTGTCCGCAGGCGCGCGGCGACCTTCGTTCGACCTCGTCGAACTCGACCAGCCGCGGGGTCGCATGCGGAAGTCCGCACCAGCGCGGCTCGACCTTTCGGGCATCGCAAAGGGTTTCGGGGTCGACGAACTGGGACGCGCCCTCGAGCGGCACGGGGTTGCCAGCTACCTCGTGTCTATCGACGGCGAGATGCGCGCGCGGGGGCTCAAGCCGGACGGAAGCGGCTGGGCGGTCGGAATCGAGCGGCCCGACCCGACGGCCCGCGGGGTAGCCGGGGTGGTGGAACTTCTCGATGGCGCCGTCGCGACATCGGGCGACTACCGCCATGCCATTGCGTGGGAAGGGCGGAACGTGTCGCACACCATCGATCCTGCAACCGGCAGTCCCGTCGAGAACCGGCTGGCATCCGTCACCGTTCTGGCGCGGGAGTGCGTCCAGGCGGACGCGTGGGCCACGGTGCTGATGGTGATGGGCGAGACGAACGGGCCCGCATTCGCCCGTCGGAACCGGATGGAAGCGCTGTTCCTGCTCCGCTCGTCGACGCAAATCGAGGAAATGGGCACGGGCGGTTTCGATCGGGAACCATCAGGCTAGCTCCCGCACCATCGTCGTTTCAGGCGCGCCGGCCTTACGGCCAGCGACGACAGACCCGCATTGATCACGCCTCCGGGTTGTCGGCGATCGAAAGCCGGCCGGGCCCCTGGCACCTAGGGAGCAATCCGCGTCCCCGCACGGCCGGCGACGATCGCCGCGAGGTCGGAGAGGGTGCCGATCGCGGCGGAACGGCCCGTCGCGCCAACGAACTCCATGGCGGCTTCGATCTTGGGTCGCATCGAGCCCTCGGGGAACCGCGCGGGATCGATGCGGCCCACGGATATCTCGCGAATTGGCGCAGCTTCCGGCGTGCCCCAGCCGGAGTAGACCGCATCGACATCGGTCAGGAGAACGAGAAGGTCGGCGCCGAGCTGCAGCGCCAGCATCGCCGTCGCGGTGTCCTTGTCGATCACCCCCTCGACGCCATGGAGCGCGCCGGTCTCGGACTCGACCACCGGGATGCCGCCCCCGCCGCCACAGATCACCGTGACGTCGAGATCGACGAGCATCTCGATCACGCGCATCGAGAGGATCGACACCGGCTTCGGCGAGGGCACCACCCGGCGCCAGCCCCTGCCATCGGGCGCGATCGACCAGCCGTTCAGCTCCGCCAGTTTCCGCGCGGTGGCCTCGTCGTAGGTCGGGCCAACCGGCTTGGTCGGCCTGCGGAAAGCAGGATCGTTGCGGAGGACGCGAATCTGCGTGAGCACGGTCGCGAACAGCCGCTCCGGCGGCAGCAGAGTCGCCAGTTCGCGCTCGATGAGATAGCCGATCATGCCGTCGGTCTGTGCCCCAAGGATGTCGAGTGGAAACGGAGCAGGCGAGGCAGCGTTCTGCTCGGCCAGAAGACCGATCTGCGGGCCGTTGCCGTGGGTAATTGCGACCTGATGGCCCGCGCCGACGAGGGGCGCGAGGCTCGCTGCCGCGAGCCGGACGTTGGCGGCCTGCCCTTCCGCCGTCATCGGCTCGCCGCGACGAAGGAGGGCGTTGCCGCCGAGAGCCACAACGATCCGCATATCCCAGCACTCCGATGAATTCGCGTTGGTCAGAAGTTGATGCGGCCACCCAGCAGGTTGGGACCGCTGCCGCCGACGGGAGGCAGGGAACGCGGACCCGGTGTCAGGGAGACGACATCGCACCGCTCCATACGGTCGGATCGACGTCCAGCGGTATGCCCTGATCAGAAGCGGGCATTGCGACCGTGGCAGCACACGGGGGCGCCGCCTTGACCTGCCTCAAGGTCCAGTCGCTCCGCCCTCACCCGGACCCCGGCCGTGAGGCTGGTCGATCCCGCCCGGACGCCCTGCCGGGGAATCCCCTGCCGCCGCGCGTCCACTGGCGTCCGGGACGTTCCGCGGACGCCTGCCGATCTGGAGGAACCGCTCGAGCCACCGGCCACGCCAGGCTGCCGAGAGGACCACGGCCCACGACAGCAACGCCACCAGCAGGACGAAATAGGTCGAGCCAGGAGCCTGGACCAGTCCAAAATACTCGGCGAGCGGCCGGACGAACATGACGCCGGCGAAGACGGTCGCCAGGCCCGCGACCAGCAGCGCCATGCGCCGGTCGGCGGCCACGCGATCCGTCCAGCCGAGGAACAGGCGGGTCGGCGGGGCGACGAACAGGATCAGCAGGAACCCGGTGAACGTCAGGAAGGTCGAGAGCGCGGACTGGGCGAAAGCCCCCGCCGCCGCCCGCGTATAGGAATCGGAGACCTCATGGGCGAGCCCGGTCAGCCGCTCGACGGCTGCGGCGTAGCCATCGCCGAAGGTGCCCGCCGCGATCCGCGCCGCCACGTCGTTGAAGGCGAGCGTGAAGACCGCCATGCCTGCCGCCATGGTGATGATGGCGACCGGCGCCACGAACAGAACGAGCCGCCGCGGCAACGAGCCGACGGCCGGCTCCGGCTTTGCCCACAGCACCAGGAGCGAGGTCGGAATCCCGACCGTGAACAGCGTCAGGCCGACATGCGACGGCTCGAACGGGAACGGGAGGGCGAGCATCGTCATGCCGATCACGAGCAGTATCGACGCCGCAACCCGCGCCACGAACAGCAGCATCGCATTGCTCATGCCGGTGCGGACGCGGTGGCCCTCCTCGAAGGCCGCGTTGAGCGGGGCGAAATCGTCGTTGATGAGAACCATGTCGGCGATGTTGCGCGCTGCGGCGCTCCCGCTCTTCATGGCAATGCCGAGTTGCGCCTCGCGGAGCGCGAGGACGTCGTTCACGCCGTCGCCGATCATGGCGACATGCAGCCCCGCTGCCATCAGGACGCGGACGATCCGTTCCTTCTGTGCCGGCGATATCCGGCCGAAGATCGTGGCCTCGTCGACGGAGGCGGCGAACGCGGAATCGCCCAGGGCGTCGAGGTCCGGACCCGAGGCGAGGACCAGGTCGCCGGTGAGGCCGGCCTGCCGCGCGACGGCCGCAACCGTGTTCGGGTCGTCGCCCGAGATTACCTTGACGCGGATGCCGAGCGCGGCGAAGCCGGCCAGCGTCTCGCGGACATCGGAACGAAGTTCGTCGCCGATCGCCACGAGCCCGAGCGCCGCGAGGGGCGGCAATACCGGCCTGCCTTCCTCGTCGTGCAGCGCTCCATGCGGCGCGCCCGCGAAGAGCAGCACCCGAAGCCCGGTCGAGGCCAGTTCCCGAACCGCCGCGGCAAGGTCGGCTGGCGGGTCGGCGAGATGCGCCTTCAGCATGTCGTAGGCGCCCAGTGCGAACACCCCGGCGAACGCCCCCTCGAATGCGATGGCGCTCCACTTGCGGTCCGACGAGAACGGCACCTCGTCGGCGGGTTCGACGCGGGGCTGCGAAAGGGCGGGCGCGATGGCAGAAGAGGTGGCATTCGTCGAGGCGCTGCTTGCCGCGACGACCCCGAGGAGACGGCGGATTTCGGCCTCGTCGCGGCCACCGAGCGGATGGACCGCGTTGAAGACGAGGCGGTTGGTGGTCAGCGTTCCGGTCTTGTCGAGGCACAGCACGTCCGCCTCGCTCAGCGACTCGACCGCCTCCACCTGCTGGACGAGCGCCCCGCGCCGCGCGAGCGATGCGGCGCTGACGGCGTAGGCGAGTACCACCACGAAGAACATGCCGTAGGGCACCAGGCCGGAGAGCACGGCCGCCACCTGGACGAAGCGCACCGTTGGCTGGCCCTCGATGAACGCCGCCGCGAGGATCGGCCCCGCGAGGAGGGCGACCACGAGCATCGCCAGCCGCACCGTCGTGTCGATCTGCTGCTGCAGCGGCGTCCGGCCAAGCCGGAACGCCCGCGCCTTGAGCGTGAGCCCGTTGGCATAGCTCTCGACACCGACCTTGTCCGCCCGATAGGCGCTGGAGCCTGAGACGCAGATGCTCCCCGAAAGAACCGGGTCGCCCGGGCCCCGCGCGACCGCTGCCGCTTCGCCGGTCAGGAGCGACTCGTCGAGCTCGACGCCACCCGCTCCGACGAGGACGCCGTCCGCCACGACCTGGTCGCCGGCCTTGAGACGGATGATGTCGCCGCGGACGATCCCGGCGGGAGCGGCGGCGCGTTCCCGCCCGTCGCGCATCACGCGAACCTCTGGGCGGTTGAGGATGGCGATGCGGTCGAGCTGCCGTCGTGCCCGGATCTCCTGCACCGTTCCGATCAAGGCGATCACCATGCCGAGCCCGACGCTGGTGATGGCGTCGTTAACCCGGCCGAGGGCGATCAGCGCGATGCCGATGGCAAACAGGATGTTGTTGAAGAACGAAAAGAGGTTGGATCGGACGATGGCGAGATAGGTCCGGCTCGGCCCGATCGTCGCGTCGTTCCCCTCGCCGCGCGCCCGGCGGGCGGTGGCCTCGGCCTCGCTCAGGCCGGAGGGCTCGATCGCCTGGTCAGGGAGCACCGCCTGGTGTCCGGCTCCTGGCGTGGACGCGATGGAAACGGGTGCCATGGCCACGGTCAGGGGTATGCGCTCATTGTCCCGGCGCAGGTCCGACGGCCCCGCGCCGTGTCGGAACCCCGGCAACCTACCGCACGGGGAAGCATACAGCCATGCCGATGGCCCAGGCCCGGAGCGTCCGCAACCGCGGAGACCCGGTCGCAGTCGCCGGCACTCTTCAGGCCGCAGCCTGCACGACTTCCGACCGCAAGCATCAGCCTGACCCAGGCGCCGTTCCCCGCCTTGATCTGCTCAAGGGGCAGGCGCTTCCGTGCTTCCGGCGCGGCGATGCGCAAGCCGCCGCACGAATGCCTCGACGCGGCGACGCTGCCAGAACAGGAGGCCGGTGAGGACGATGGTCCCGACCCCGATGGCTATCACCACGCTCATGTCCGCGGCGGCCGCGTGTCCGCCGGCAGTGGCCATCAGCGCGTATCCCGGAAGCCGGCCGAAGGCCGCCACCAGGACGAGCCGGTGAATCGGAATTCGTGTCAGTCCGGCGATGTAAGAGATGATGTCGTCGGGGAAGATAGGAATAAGGAAGATGAGGAAGAGAACGAGCGCGCCTCCGGCATCCGCCAGGTAGTCGAACCGCTGCAGTGCCGTTTTGCTGACGAAGGCCTCGACGAACGGGCGGCCGAACTTCCGCGAAAGGAGGAACACCACCGCGCAGCCGATCGTCCCGCCGATGGCGCAGTACAGGATCCCGAGTGCAGGCCCGAACAGAAAGCCGGACGCAAGGCCCGTCACCTGACCCGGCACCGGCGCCACGATGACCTGCAGCGCCTGGATCGCGATGAAGGCCACCGGACCCCAGGCGCCAGCGCGCTCGATCAGCGCAGCGATACCCTCCGGATTGCCGATCATCGGAACGAAGGCGAGCCCCGCCACCACCATCGCGGCGATGATGACGACGGCAAGACCAACCCGGATGAGGGCGGCGCGCCGACGCCGGGCCACGCCGGGATCGACGCCGGAGCTGGCTTCCGGTCCCGGAGCGGGCGGGCCGTCGGAGCTGGAGATCATCAACTCTGCTCCCTGAGGTTTCCCCCTTCGGAACAACCAACCACAACGGGCGCGACAGGTGATTGACGCGCATCAAGCCAGCGCGGCGGCGGCGACGCTCTCGAGCCGTTACACCGGGTGGAGCGGGCTGCCGGTCCGGCCGAAGGCGTCGAGATTGCCGATGGTAGCGTCCGCGATCGCCGTCATGGCCTCCTCGGTGAGGAAGGCCTGGTGGCCGGTTACGAGGACGTTCGGGAACGTGAGCAGCCGCGCGAAGACGTCGTCCCTGCAGCATCTGTCCGGAACGGTCCTCGAAGAACAGGGCTTCCTCGCCTTCGTAGACATCGAGGGCGAGATGGCCGAGCTGGCCGCTCTTGAGCGCTGCGATGGCGGCATTCGTGTCCAGGAGCGCGCCGCGGCCGGTGTTCAAGAGCATGAAGCCCGGCCTCGCCCATCCGAGCGTCTCTGAATCGACGAGATGGCGGGTCTCGTCGTTGAGGGGGCAGTGAAGCGTGACGATGTCGGAGGACCGGAACAGGGTCTCGCGATCCACATAGCGTACGCCGGACGCCACGAGCTCAGGGTTGGGGCGGGGGTCATGCGCCAGTACCCGGCAACCGAAGCCGGCGAGGATTCGGGCCATCGCGGTCCCGACGCCCCCGGTGCCGACTATCCCCGCCGTCCGCCCGTCGAGGTTGAAGCCGAGCAGGCCGTCGAGGGCGAAGTTCCCCTCCCGGATACGGTTGTGGGCGCGGTGAATCTTGCGGTTGAGCGCGAGGATGAGCGCCACTGCGTGTTCGGCGATCGCGGCCGTCGAATAGGTCGGCACCCGGCCGATGGCGATGCCGTGCCGACGCGCAGCCGCCAGATCGACGTTGTTGTGGCCGGCGCAGCGAAGCGTCACGAGCCGAACGCCCGCCAGGGCCAACGCCGCAACGACCGGCGCATCCGGCCGGTCGTTCACGAAGACGCAGACCGCGTCTGCCCCCTGCGCGAGCGGCGCTGATGCTGCCGTCAGCCGCGCCTCATGGAAGACCAGCGCATGCTCGCCCCGGGCGTTGGCCCGGTCTAGGAAACGGCGGTCGTAGGGCCTGGCGCTGAAGACCGCGACCTGCATGGCTCACTCTCCGTCGGACGCCTGACGGCGATGCCATACAAGGCCCTGCCGGCAGGACAGGATCAAGCCGTCAGGGCACGACCCTGAGGTGATCCTCGACGGACCGGACCCCCGGTGCCGACCATGCCGCGGACGCAACCGCCTGCCGTTCGTCCCAGTTGTCGACCGTGCCTTCGAGAACGACGAAGCCCCCGTCCCGGACGGTGATGGTGATGTTGCGTGCCTCGATCTCGGCGCGCCGCTGCAAGGCGGCCTCGATCTTGGCCTTGACGTCGGCTGCGTGGACGGTCGGGGCGATGGTCAGTCCGTTCGAGACCCCGATCACGCCCGACAGCTTCCGCACCGCCTCTTCCGCGGCCCGGCGCTGGAACTGCCATTCGACCTGCCCGCCGAGAGTGATCCAGCCATGGGCGACGGTGACCTCGATCGCGCCTGCCGGGACCACGGCATCCCAGCGCAGGATGTCGAGCGCCCGCCGGGCGATCTCGTCATCGGCGGTCTGCTTGTGGCCCGGAGGACGGACCACGACCTCGTCGGCGACCGCCCGCACGCCCTTGACCCGGCGGGCGGCATCTTCCGCGGCCATCTTCTCGGCGAAGGTCGCCACATAGCCGGTGAGGGTCACGACGCCACTTTCGACCGTCACGCCGATGTGGGCGGCATTGATGCTGGGCTCGAACTCCAGTTCGTCCGTGACACGGCTGCGCAGCGCAAGGTTGTTCATCGCAATCTCATGATGGGGTGTTAGTCGGACCCTGTCCCATCACGGCATCATCGTGATCGGGCGGCAAAGGGCTTTGATCTGGCGCAACCTTGGCCCGGTCCTGCGCAGTATGCACACCGGGCGCGCGCAGCGCTTCGACGCGACGGAAACCAGGCACGATGGACAAGACCCACGCAATCGCCGCGATCGACGCGTTCTGGCGGGCGGCGAACTACCTCGCCGTGGGGCAGATCTATCTGCTCGACAATCCCCTGCTTCGCGACCCGCTCGCCCCCGAACACGTCAAGCCGCGGCTCCTGGGGCACTGGGGCACCACGCCCGGCCTGACCTTCATCTACGCACACCTCAACCGCCTGATACTCGAGCGCGACCTCGACATGATCTTCGTCACGGGGCCGGGGCATGGGGGGCCGGGTGTCGTCGCCTGCACCTATCTCGAGGGCACCTATTCGGAGCTGTTCCCGTCGATCAGCGAGGATGAGGACGGCCTCGGGAGGCTGTGCAAGCAGTTCTCCTTCCCCGGCGGCATTCCGAGCCACACGGCGCCCGAGACACCGGGTTCCATCAACGAGGGCGGCGAACTCGGCTACTCCCTCGCCCATGCCTATGGCGCGGCTTTCGACAATCCGGAGCTGATCGTTACCTGCGTGGTCGGCGATGGCGAGGCCGAGACGGGCCCCCTCGCCGCCGCCTGGCACTCGAACAAGTTCCTCAATCCGCGGCGGGACGGCGCAGTCCTGCCGATCCTCCACCTCAACGGCTACAAGATCGCCAACCCGACGATCCTGGCGCGCATCCCGCGCGCCGAGCTCGAGAGCCTCTTCCGTGGCTATGGCTACGATCCGCGCTTCGTCAGCGGGGACGATCCGGACCTGATGCATCCGGCGATGCTCGATGCGCTCGACAGGGCGCATGACGACATCAGCGCCATCCAGCGCGCGGCCCGGCACGGCGGCGCGAACGAGCGCCCGGCGTGGCCGATGATCATCCTCGAAACGCCCAAGGGCTGGACCGGGCCGAAGGAGGTCGACGGACGCAAGACCGAAGGGACGTGGCGCTCCCACCAGGTGCCGCTCGCCGATGTACGCGGCAATGCGGATCATCTCGCGCTCCTCGATCAGTGGCTCAGAAGCTATCGGCCGGAAACGCTGTTCGACGCCGACGGCAGGATTGTCCCGGGCGTTCGCGACGCCGTGCCCCGGGGCGACCGCCGCATGGGCGCGAACCCGCATGCCAATGGCGGCGCCGCCCCGGTGCCGCTGAGCCGGCCCGATCCGCGCGCCTTCGCCATTGCGGTTGGGTCGCCGGGGTCGGCGACGGCCGAGAACACCAGCATCTCGGGCAACTACCTCCGCGAGGTGATGGTACGGAGCCGCGAGGCCGCCAATTTCCGCCTGTTCGGCCCGGACGAGACGGCATCGAACCGGCTCGGTGCGGTGTTTGCCGCAACCGACCGGACCTGGATGGCGACCAGGCTGACAACCGACGAACATCTCGGGCCCGACGGCCGGGTGATGGAGATTCTCAGCGAGCACACATGCCAGGGCTGGCTCGAGGGCTATCTCCTCACCGGCCGGCACGGCGTGTTCTCGACCTACGAGGCCTTCGTCCACGTGGTCGATTCGATGTTCAACCAGCACGCCAAGTGGCTGCATTCCTCATCGCATGTGGCGTGGCGGCGGCCGGTCCCGTCGCTCAACTATCTCCTCACGTCCCATGTCTGGCGGCAGGACCACAACGGCATCAGCCACCAGGACCCCGGCTTCATCGATCTGGTCGTCAACAAGAAGCCGGAGGTCGTGCGGGTCTACCTGCCGCCGGACGCCAACACCCTCCTGGTCACCCTCGACCGCTGCCTCGGGACGCAGAACCTCATCAACGTCGTCGTCGCCGGGAAGCACCCTGCCCCGCAGTGGCTCGCTTTCGATGCCGCCGTGCAGCATGTCGAGGCCGGCATCGGTGCCTGGGACTGGGCCGGCACCCACACGGACCGCGATCCGGACGTGGTCCTGGCCTGCGCGGGCGACGTGCCGACCATGGAGATGCTCGCCGCGGCGAGCATCCTCCGCGCCGAGTTGCCGGACCTTGCGGTCCGCTTCGTCAACGTGCTCGACCTGATGCGGCTCCAGCCAGACTATTTCCACCCGCACGGGCTCAGTGACGCGGCTTTCGACGCCCTGTTCACGAGCGACCGGCCGATCATCTTCGCCTACCACGGCTATCCGTGGCTCATTCACCGCCTCGCCTACCGGCGGCACAATCACGGCAACCTCCATGTCCGCGGCTATCGCGAGGAGGGCAGCACGACGACGCCGTTCGACATGGTGGCGCGGAACGGGGTCGACCGCTTCCATCTCGTCCTCGACGTCATCGAGCGCGTTCCCGGCCTCGCGGCGCGATCGGCCGACCTCGCGGGCCGGCTCCGGGCGAAGCTCGAGCAGCATTCGGCGTACATCCGCGAAACCGGAGAAGACATGCCTGAAATCCGCAACTGGACATGGCAATGATGGAAGGCGACGGCCTCCCCGACGGCATCACCCAGCTCCGCGCGGCGGGGCAGTCGGTGTGGCTGGACGATCTCGGACGACACCTCCTCGATACCGGCGCGCTCGCCCAGCTCATCCGCGAGGGCGTGTCCGGCGTCACGTCCAACCCTGCGATCTTCGCCGAGGCGATCCGGTCCTCGGCCTATGACGAAGCGATCCGGCGCCTCGCCGGCGAGGCACTGCCGCCCGCCGCGATCGCCGGGCTTCTGGTGCTGGAGGACGTTGGCCGCGCAGCCGATCTCCTCCGGCCTGTCCACCAGGGTACGGCAGGCGCGGACGGCTATGTTTCGATCGAGGTCGCGCCGGCACTCGCCCACGATGTCGATGGCACCGTGGCGGAGGCGCACCGGCTATGGAACGCCCTCGCCCGCCCGAACGTGATGATCAAGGTGCCGGGCACCGAGGCCGGCGTGGAAGCGCTCCGCCGCCTCATCGGCGACGGCATCAACGTCAACGTGACGCTCCTGTTCTCGCCGCGCCGCTACGCGGCGGTGCTCGAAGCCCACGCCGAAGGGCTCGACCGGCGGATCGCCGCCGGCACGGACGCCCTCCCGGCAAGCGTTGCGAGCTTCTTCCTCTCGCGGATAGACGCCGTGATCGATCCTGCGCTCGATGCGCGGGGCGGGCCGTGGGCCCTTCCGCTGCGCGGGCTCGCGGCCATCGCTTCCGCCCGGGCGGCGTACGAGGTCCTGACGGACTTCCTCCAGTCCGAGCGGTGGCTGGCGCTCGCCGGGCACGGAGCGAAGACGCAGCGCCTCCTGTGGGCCAGCACCAGCACGAAGAACCCGGCCTATGCCGCGACGAAATACGTCGAACCTCTCGCCCTGCCGCAGACCGTCAACACGATGAGCCGGAGCACACTCACCGCCACGCTGGCGATGGCATTGCAGCCGGCCATCGAGGAATTCCCGACGATCGAGGCGCTATCGGGAAAGCTGGCCGAGCTCGACATCGACACTGCCGACGTCGCGCGCCGGCTCGAGGCGGAGGGGATCGCGAAGTTCGTCGCGGCACAGGAAGCGCTCGAGGCCGCCGTCGCGGCGCGACTGACGCCCGTGGTTGCGCAGCCAGCGGGCTGAGGCTCCGTCCCGCCGCGATGGGGCGTCTCCAGGCGATCGTCTGAGAGCCCTTCCGGAAAGAAGTTGAGTCGTTGGAATCGTTTGTGATTCCTTGTTGAGCACCTGATTCGGAGGGGTGCTCATGTGGAAGCCGGACCATCGTCGCGCCGCTGATCGGCGCGGATTGCGTTACGACAGCGACCTGACGGATGCCGAGTGGGCGCTGGTCGCACCGCTGATCG
>CAXNGA010000001.1:0-17777 GCA_964201375.1 Kaistiaceae bacterium | reverse complement strand
CCGTGGGCGTCACTGGCCTCCTCCGTCGCCAGGCGGGGGTGGCGGAGGCGGGGGCAGCCGCCACCCGCTGGCGCGTCTCGGCGCTGCCGGCCGGAACGATGGACGGGTTCGTCGAGGGCGTCGGCCGTCCGGCTTTCCGGGCGGCGCTGGAAAAGAGCCGGCTCGGCCCGATCGGCACGTTCGACCTGGAGTGGCACCATGACCGCGGAAGCTTCGCGCCCGCCGCAGCGGCGGATCCTGTCGCTCTTCCTTCCGTACCTGTCGACCGACCGGCTGATGCGCCTCCGGTTCGGGAAGTCGTGGCGTTCCGGAAGGCCGGCTGACGCCGAGCCGGCGCTCGTCATCGTCGACAGGGTCAAGAGCGCGATGCGGCTCGTCGCCCTCAATGCGCCGGCACGCGCCTTCGGTTTCCAGCGCGGCCAGGCACTGGCCGAGGCGCGTGCGATCCAGCCCGCGCTCGAAGCCGTGGAATACGATCAGCGCGCCGATGCCGTCTTCCTCGACGAGATCGCCGGCTGGGCGGACCGCTACACCCCGCTCGTCGGTACCGACGGCAGGGACGGTCTTCTCCTCGACATCACCGGCTGCGCCCATCTCTTCGGTGGCGAGGCGGCCCTTGCCGCCGACATCGTGGCCCGCCTCAGGCGGCAGGGCATCGCCGCGCGCGCGGCAATCGCCGACACGCCGGGCACCGCCTTTGCCACCGCCCGCTTCGGCGGCCCGCCGATCGTCCCTTCTGGCGGCGAGGCGGCTGTGCTGCAGGGCTTTCCACTCCTTGCCCTGCGCATCCCGCCGGAGACGGTGGCAACGCTCGAGCGCGTCGGCATCAAGCGGATCGGCCAGCTCATCGGCGCGCCGCGCCAGCCGCTGACCGCCCGCTTCGGCCCACGACTCCTGCAGCGCCTCGATCAGGCGCTCGGCGAGGAGGAGGAGGCGATCTCGCCCGACCGGCCGATGCCCGAACTCGTTGCGGAGCGCCGCTTCCCCGAGCCGATCAGCCTTCTTTCCGACATTGCCGCCGTCCTCCGCTCGCTTGCCGCGACCCTTGCCCGCAGGCTCGACGAGCGCGGCATCGGCGGACGGAGGTTCGAGCTTGCGCTCTACCGCGTCGACGGCGTGGTGAGCCGGGCGGAGGTCGGCAGCGGTCGACCGCTCCGTGACCCGCGCCTCGTTGGCGAACTGTTTTCGGAAAAGTTCGCCATGCTGGGCGACGAGATCGACGCCGGCTTCGGCTTCGACCTCGTGCGCCTGTCGATCCTCGCCATCGACGACGCCACGCCGGCACAGATCGACCTTGCCGGCGAGACCGACGGCGAGGCGGACCTGGGTCGACTGGTCGACCGCATCGGCGTCCGGCTCGGCACCGACCGCATCGTCCGGCTCGAAGCCGGCGAGAGCCACGTCCCGGAGCGCTCGGGAAAAGCCATCCCCGCTAGCGCGGATGCGCGGAAGTCACCCGTCTGGCGCCAGGCCCCGGCCGACGAGCCGATCGACCGCCCGCTACGGCTTCTCGCGCGCCCGGAGCCGGTGGAGACGCTGGCCGAAATCCCGGAGGGACCGCCGCTCCGCTTCCGCTGGCGGCATGCCTCCTTCGAGGTCGCCCGGGCCGAAGGCCCGGAACGCATCGCCGCGGAATGGTGGTGCGAAGACGGCCTTACGCGCGACTATTTCCGCGTCGAGGACAGCACCGGCCAGCGCTTCTGGCTGTTTCGCGAGGGCCTGTACGGCCGCGACGAAGGCCTCCCGCGCTGGTTCCTGCAGGGGCTGTTCGCATGAGCCGTGCCGGTCAGCCGGCTTTCCGCCGCGCCTTCGCCACGACCTTGAGGAGTTCGTCGTTGAGCCGGCTCTGCCAGCCCGGCCCGCCCGCGCGGAAGTGCGCGATCACGCTCGGGTCGAGGCGGATCGTGGTCTGCACCTTGGTCGGCACCTTCTGTGGCCCGCGCTTCGGCTTCGGAAACTCCACGCCCGGAAACATTTCGCGGGCGGGCTTCATACGAGCAAAGTCGGCTTCGGTCAGTTCGGGTGAATCGACGTCCGCCCAGTCGTCGGGACTGACATGGGCCGGCCTAGGCTTTCTTGGTTCGCTCATGGCTTCTCCCTTCCCTGTCGTTCGATCGGCGAAGGCTGATCACACGGACCTTGCCGCCTCGTGGCGTGAAAATGAGCACGTGCAGCCGACCACCTACCGGTCCGACCGCCATGACGCGATCCTCGCCATAGCCCTTGCGAAGATCGGGAGCGGTCGTGGCAACGCTCCAATCGAAGCCGAGTACGTCGTCGAACGGAATGCCGTGCTTGAGGAGGTTAGCCTCCGCCTTCGCCGGATCCCACTCGTATTCCATTCCTTATTGTCGTTACGATCTGCCCTCGGCGCAAGAGGGCGGCGATGAGCTTCCATGAGCTTGCGGTCGCCTCGAACTTCTCCTTCCTCAGGGGCGCCTCGTCGCCGGAGGAACTGGTCGCGCAGGCGCATGCGATCGGGCTGCCGGGCATTGCCATTGCCGACCGCAACACCTTTGCCGGCGTCGTTCGTGGCTGGGCGATGGCCAGGAAGCTCGCTCTCCCCTACCGGATCGGCTGCCGCCTCGTGCTCAACGACGGCACGCCCGACATCCTCGCCTGGCCGACCGACCGCGCTGCCTATGGCCGGCTCTGCCGCCTCCTCACCGCCGGGAAACTCCGCGCCGAAAAGGGCGAGTGCTGGATCGGCATGACCGACCTCGTGCAGTGGGGACGCGGCCAGGTCCTCGGCGTCGTTCCTGGCGTACGGCTGGACGGAACGCTCGAACGCACCCTGCAGCGGCTCGGCGAGGAGTTCCCCGGCGACGTCCACCTCATGGCATCGCCAGGCTATGGCCCGGGTGACCGCCGGCGCCTCAGCCGGCTACGGGTATTCGCTTCGCGGGCCCGGACACCCCTCGTCGCGACGAACGACGTCCTCTTCCACCACCATGAGAGGCGGCCGCTCGCCGATGTCGTCACCGCAATCCGCGAACATGTGCCGGTCGCCGGAGCCGGGCTTCTCCTCGGCGCCAATGCCGAGCGCCACCTCAAGCCCGAGGGCGAGATGCGGCGCCTGTTCCGCAACGATCCGGAAGCCATCGAGGCGAGCGGGCGCATTTTCCGGCGCCTCGCCTTCTCGCTGAGCGATCTCGCCCACCTCTATCCCGACGAGAAGACCCTGCCCGGCGAAACGCCGCAGACGGCGCTCGAGCGCCTGACGGCGGATGGAGCGCGCAAACGGTATCCGTCGGGCGTGCCTGGGAAGGTCCAGAGCCAGCTCGACCACGAGTTCGCCCTCATCGGCCGGCTCGGCTACGCCCCCTACTTCCTCACCGTCCACGACATCGTCCGCTTCGCCCGCGGCAAGGGCATCCTTTGCCAGGGCCGCGGCTCGGCCGCCAATTCCTCCGTGTGCTACTGCCTCGGCATCACCGAGGTCGATCCGAACCGGGCAAAGCTCCTGTTCGAACGCTTCCTGTCGGAGGACCGCAACGAGCCCCCCGACATCGACGTCGATTTCGAGCACGAGCGGCGCGAGGAAGTGATCCAGTACATCTACGACAAGTACGGCCGCGAGCATGCCGGGCTAACGGCTACTGTCATTAGCTATCGCAGCCGGTCGTCGATTCGCGAGGTCGGCAAGGTATTCGGCCTGAGCGACGACGCCATCGGGGCGCTGTCGGGGTCGATCTGGGGCTGGTCGGAAGAGGGCGTCAAGCCTGAGGAGGCGAAGCGCGTCGGGCTCGACCCCGCGGCGCGTAACGTCCGCCAGACGCTCGAGCAGGCACGTGAGCTCATGGGGGCGCCGCGCCATCTGTCACAGCATGTCGGCGGCTTCGTCATCACCAGGGACAGGCTCGACGAGGTGACCCCGGTCGCGAACGCCGCGATGGAGGACCGCACCACCGTCGAGTGGGACAAGGACGACCTCGATCAGGTCGGCCTCCTCAAGATCGACGTCCTCGGTCTCGGCATGCTGTCCTGCATCCGCCGCGCCTTCGACTTCCTCGACCGCGGCTACGGGCGGAAGCTTGCGCTGGCGACGATCCCGGCGGAGGATCCCGCCGTGTACCGGATGTTCTGGCGCGCCGACACGATCGGCGTGTTCCAGATCGAGAGCCGGGCGCAGATGTCGATGCTGCCTCGCCTCCGGCCGAAGGAGTTCTACGACCTCGTCATCGAGGTGGCGATCGTCCGCCCGGGACCGATCCAGGGCGGCATGGTCCACCCCTACCTCAAGCGCAGGCAGGGACTGGAGAAGCCGGAATACCCCTCGCCCGCACCGCCGCACGATCCGGACGAGCTCCGCCATGTCCTCGGGCGCACCCTTGGCGTGCCGCTGTTCCAGGAGCAGGCGATGCAGATCGCGATCGTTGCCGCCGGCTTCACGCCCGGCGAAGCCGACCAGCTCCGCCGCGCGATGGCGACCTTCCGGCGCGTCGGGACGATCCAGACCTTTCGCGACAAGATGGTGAAGGGCATGACCGCGCGCGGCTACACCACCGACTTCGCCGAGCGTTGCTTCAAGCAGATCGAAGGCTTCGGCGAGTACGGTTTCCCGGAGAGCCACGCCGCGAGCTTCGCGCTCCTCGTCTATGCCTCGGGCTGGCTGAAATGCCACTACCCCGACGTCTTCTGTGCCGCCCTGCTCAATTCGCAGCCGATGGGCTTCTATGCGCCCTCCCAGATCGTCCGCGACGCGCGCGAACACGGCGTCGAGGTCCGCCCTGTCGATGTCGGCTCCTCCGACTGGGACTGCACGCTGGAGCCGGAGGCCGCGGAGCATCCGGGACCGAGTGATCTCCCGCATGGTGCTCCGGGGCCTCTCTCCGCCGCCCGTACCCGCATCCATCAGAGCCATGCAGATATGCGGGACGACATCGAGACGACCCATTCCGTCCGCCTCGGCTTCCGCCAGGTGAAGGGCTTTGCCGAGGCCGATGCCCTCGCCGTGATGGCGAACCGGGGCGAGGGCTATGATTCCGTCCGCCATTTCTGGCTGAAGACGGGCCTCACCCGAGGCGCTGTGGAGCGCCTCGCGGATGCCGACGCTTTCCGCTCCCTCGGCCTCGACCGGCGCGCGGCGCTGTGGGCGGCGCGCGCGCTCGACGCGGGGGCAGCGAAGCTAAGGCTGCCGCTGTTCGACCGGCCGGAATTTGCCGCCGACCGGAGCCGCGAGCCGGATTTCGCTTTGCCGCCGATGCCGCTCGGCGAGCATGTGGTCAACGACTACCGCTTCCTCAGCCTTTCACTGAAGGCGCATCCCGTCGTCTTCCTCCGCAACAAGCTCCCCGCCCTCGGCGTGAGCGCGAACGAGACCCTCCGCGCGACGCCGGACGGGCGGCGCATTACCGTGGCCGGACTCGTGCTCGTCCGGCAGCGGCCGGGTACGGCGAGCGGCGTCATCTTCATGACGATCGAGGACGAGACCGGCATCGCCAACATCGTCGTATGGCCACGCATCTTCGAAGCGTTCCGGCCGGTCGTCCTCGGCGGCAGGTTCGTTGTCGTCACCGGGCGCATCCAGAAGGAGGGCGACGTCATCCATGTCGTATGCGAGCGGATCGAGGACCGGACCGCGATGCTCGCCGCCCTCACCGCCGACGGAACGGGACTCGACACCCTCGCCCGCGCCGACGAGGTGAAGCATCCCGGCCATGACGTACGCGGAGACCGCGCCCGCGGCGCCCCCTTCCGCCACCCGCGGCACGAGCCGATCCCGGCCGACATGAAGGCACTCATCGAGGAGACGCGGTCAGTCCTGCCGAAGGGCCGCAACTTCCACTAGCGCCCGGCCGCGACCCTGCCGCCAGCCGGCCACGATTGAAGCGGCCGGCTGCCCTGCCTATTATTGCAGCGATAGCGGCGCCCGGCCGCCCGGCCCCGGCGCCATTCCACGTCCCGGCCGAAACCGCCCCCTTTCGCGGGGCCGAAAGCGGTTCCACGCATGACCTCGACCGGAGAGAAGCGTCGCAGCGTGGCCATTGCGGTCGCTCCCAACGGCGCCCGGCGGACGCGCGAAGAACACCCCGGCGTTCCGCTGACACCGCGCGAGATCGCCTATGCCGCCGCAGGCGCTGCGGAAGCGGGCGCCGCGATGATCCACCTCCACATCAGGACGCCGCAGGGCGAGCACACGCTCGACCCCGGCATCTATGGCGAGGCCATCTCAGAGCTTCGCCGCGAGGTGCGGAACCGGATGATCGTCCAGATAACCACCGACTCGCTCGGCAGATTCTTCGCGCGCGACCAGATGGCCGTCGTCCGCGAAGTCCGCCCGGAGGCGGTGTCGCTCGCCCTCCGCGAGCTTTGCCCGGACGCCGCGTCCGAAGCCGGGTTCGGCGAGTTCCTGAAGTTCGCCAAGCGCGAGCGCATCGCCCCGCAGTTCATTCTGTATGACACGAACGATGTCGTCCGGTACGCCCTGCTGGTCGATCGCGAAGTCATTCCGTGGCGGAACGCGCCCGTGATCTTCGTCCTCGGCCGTTACCAGCTCGAATCGGAGCCGCAGCCGCGCGACCTTCTTCAGCTCCTCGAGGTGGCAGGGCCAGCCGACGTCTTCGCCACCTTCATGACCTGCGCCTTCAGCCCGGCGGAGGCCGCCTGCGGCGTGGCCGGCGCCCTCCTCGGTGGGGATATCCGTGTCGGCTTCGAGAACAACATCCTGCTCCCGGACGGACGGCTTGCGCCCGACAACGCCGCGCTCGTCCGTGCGGTGGCCGATCCCCTTTCGGCGCTATCGCTGGTGCCCGAGGACGTGGATGCGATGCGGGAACGCTATCTCGTCTGACCGGACCGGGCTCCCAGG
Organism: Kaistiaceae bacterium; assembly: GCA_964201375.1. Classification (GTDB taxonomy): domain Bacteria; phylum Pseudomonadota; class Alphaproteobacteria; order Rhizobiales; family Kaistiaceae; genus JADLGL01. The sequence continues at coordinate 10,966 of CAXNGA010000001.1, read as the reverse complement.
AAACGATCCTGGTCCGCCTTCCGCCCGGGCCTTGGCCCCCGTCGGCTGCGGCCGTGGCAACCGACACCCCGCGAAGCGACCATCGACGCGTTATGTCGCGCGCCGATGCCGGTCCCATTGCGGCACGGGCCAAGGCCGCCGCAGGGTTCGCTTCGGGCACGAATGCGGTCGATGGGCGCGGTTGTCCGTATCGCAGAGCGGAGCGCCCGGAAACGGCCCTAGACGCCCACGCCGACCGCCTGGATGGAACTCCGGAGATCCGCCAGCGTCGTGTCGATCACCGCGGACGAGCCGCTCCAGTAGAAGCCGGTGCGACGGATGGCGATGCGATCGACGGCGCCAAGGACACCGGCATTGACCGCGACGATGAGCAGGATCTGCTTGCGCCCGTCGTTCTGGACCGAGAGGATGGTGCCGACTGCCGTACCGTCTGTGGTGGTGATCGTGGTGCCCTCGACGATTTCATAGTGGACGCGCACCAGGCTGCCGCCGGAATTGTAGACGCGGAACACACCCGGATTGGCGACCGGCTCGCAGTCGCACGGCTTCACGATGATGTCGTCGGCATCGACGACGTCGTCTCCGATGGTGACGTCGGCCTGGGCAAAGCCAGCGGGCGTCACGGTGATCGCCCAGGTCGGCGTCACCATCGCGACGACGGCGACCCAGCCGGCGGCAAGTGCAAGTGAAGATCTCAGCATCGGTCGTCTCCCTGTACTGTCGTTGTCATGCTCACCGGTCTATCCCACCAGGATCGGGCGCCGCTCGATGGCGGCAAGGCCGGTGTCTTCTTCCCAGCGTAGCACCAGTTCACCCGATTGCGGAGGCGCCAAGAAAAATCTGAGATACGGGTTCACCGCCACCGAACTGTAGAAGCGGGCCTCGAACACGGTCGCGAAATTGACCGAGGCGAGAAAGCGCCTGACGATGTTCCTCGGGATCACCTCGCCGGCCAGCGTCGTGCGAAGGCCCGTCTCCATCGGGTGGTTGATGAGCGTCGTGACCTCACCGGGAACCCCCGGGGACCATCTCTCGGGTACACGGACGCGGGTGAGCATCACGTCGGTGGTGGCGTAGGTCGCCGCATTCGTGAGGCAGCCGATCGTGACGATCAGGATCTCGCGCTCCGCCACGATCACCTCGCCCGTCGATATACGGGCGATGACGCCTACCGGCATCGTCTCGTTGATGCGGATGCGGGTGGCGATCTCGGCCCTGCCGGACAGCGGCGAGAAGAAGTAGTCCGCGACCTCGGGCGCCGGATTCTTCAGCGCATAGACGTGCAGCGATTCGACATAGCTCTCAGGGGTCATCGGCCGGTCGACGCCCGCGCCGAGCGCCACGGAAGTTCCGTCTTCCGACAGATACGGCAGGTCGATCCAGATGCCATCGGTCGAGGGCGACACATCGCCGACCATCGCGCGAGCGGACTCCACGCCCTGCCACCATGGCGCGGCATCCTGGGCAGCCACGGTCCGGGCGAGCACCGGCCACATCGCCCCCGCTCCGACGAGGGCCAGAGCCGAGCGTCGGCTGACCGGCGCGCTGGTTCGAGGGGAATCTACCAAGCCGTTCCCCAGGTGTCGTTCGTGATCGCGCGATACCAGCCGAACGTGTTGGCGGCTTCGCGCGCACGGAACTCCGGCCCGCCGGAAACCGGGCTGACCCCGCCGGAGCCCGTGACTTCCGCGATGGCGCCATCGACCAGCCGATAGACCCCGACGACGGAGATGCCGTAGTCGGGCCCGACGAGGCTGTAGCAGGTGTTGAGCCATGCCGGGCGCGGCGGCTCGCGGCCCTCGAGCATCGCCACGATGTTCGCCGCGACAACCTTGGCCTGCACGTTCGCGGCAAAGCCGGACTTGGGCATGGGCGCCGCGATCGTGGCGTCCCCGACGACGTAGACGCCCGGCGCCGCAGCGGCCTCGAAGGTCGCCGGATTGACCGGTACCCATCCTGAATCGTTGGTGAGCCCCGCACGATCGGCGATGAGGCCGGCGCGCTGCGGCGGGATGACGTTGAGGACGTCCGCACGGATGCGCTGGCCGAACTCGGTCTCGACCTCGAGCGCGTCGGCATCGACGCGGATGACCCTGCCGTCATTGGACCGGCTGACCCAGGATATCATGTCGCCGTAGAGCGCTGCCCAGCCCTCGGTGAAACGCGCCTGCTTCGAGAAGGCGTCCTTGGCGTCGAGGATGAGCACCTTCGACGACGGCTTGTGCGTCCTGAAGTAGTTGGCAACGAGGCTGGCGCGTTCGTAGGGCCCCGGCGGGCAGCGGAACGGGTTGTCGGGCGCCACCATCACGAACGTGCCGCCATCCGGCATCGCCTCGAGCTGGGCGCGGAGGAGCCTGGTCTGCTGCCCGGCCTTCCAGGCATGCGGTGCCTTCTCGGCCGCGGCTTCGCCATATCCCACAAGGGCATCCCACCGGATGTCGATGCCCGGTGACATCACCAGCACATCGTAGTCGAGGACGGAACCGCCGCCGAGGCGGACCGTCCGCGCCGCAGTGTCGACGTCCTCGGCGCGGTCGTGGACCACCTCGACGCCGAATTCCGATGCCAGCACGTCGTAGCGCTGGCCGATCGCTTCGAAATCCCACAGGCCGCCGAGAAAGAGGTTGGAGAACGGGCAGGTGTAGAAGACCTCTGCCGGCTCGATCAGCGTGACCGAAAGCTCGGGGCTGCGGACCTTCAGGTACTTCGCAGCAGTTGCGCCGCCGAAGCCGCCGCCGACGACCACGACGCGCCCCGTGGCACCGCGCGCGATATTCGGCATTGCGATGGATGCAGCGCCCGCGGCGGCGATCAGGCCAAGCGCCGAACGTCGTGTGAAGGTCATGGCGCCCCCGCGGTCCAGCCGCCTGCGAAATAGCGGGCGAGCGCCGCGATCTCCGAATCGTCGTAGCCGAGCGCAATCCGCTGCATGATCGTCGCCCCCGGAACGAGGTCCGATCGCAGGTCGGTCATCAGCGCTATGAACCTGTCGGCGGGAAGCCCCGCGATACCGGGTACCGGCGGCATGCCTGCACCGGCCGGGCCATGGCAATTGACGCAGCCCTCCGCGAGGATGGACGCCTCCTCGAGGGTAACGTCCCTGCCGACCTGAGCGGAGACTGCCCCCGCAGTACCGAAAGCTATCAGGGCCGCGAAGGCCCTCCGCCAGCGTCTCATGCGCTCCTCCCTTCGGAGCCCAGTCTGGATCCAGATGTAACACACTGCCGCGCGGCACTGTAAACTCGATGGCACATCCTGCGGGGCCGGCAAGGTAATCGATCCGCTCCGGACCGATTGGTATGCGCCCGGCCGGAGACCCGATCGCCTGTTGCCCACCGCCCGTCGGCAGCGCACCTCGACATCGCAGCAAAGGCCAGCAGGAACAACCGCATGACCTTGCCCACGTCAGGTGCCCACCAACCCTGCGAACTCCCGCCGGAGACGCGCTGCCCACGCCCTTGAGTGCGGTTGACTGAGGTCAATTTATGGCTAGCTTGCCCACGAAGATGGGCAGCCGGAGAGGGTCATGCCGCGTATCCTGAGCAACTTCCGGAAGATCAGCTTCTCCTTCGAGTTCTTCCCGCCGAAAAGCGAGGCGATGGAGGAGACCCTGTGGCGTTCGGTCGAGCGCATGGCGCCGCTCGCGCCCGACTTCGTCTCGGTGACCTATGGTGCGGGAGGGTCGACGCGGCAGCGGACGCACCACACCATCGAGCGCATCCTCAACGAGACGATGCTCGCCCCGGCGGCGCATCTCACCTGCGTTGGCGCCTCGCGCGCCGAAGTGGACGAGGTGATCGCCGCCTATCGGGACATGGGCGTCCGCCGCATCGTGGCGCTGAGGGGCGATCCGCCCGCTGGCGCCGGAACGCGCTACCAGCCGCATCCGCAGGGCTATGGCGGCTCGCCGGAACTGGTCGCCGGCATCAAACTGCTCGGCAATTTCGACGTGTCCGTTTCGGCCTATCCCGAGAAGCATCCCGAGAGCCCCTCGTTCGAGGCGGACATCGATATCCTCGAACGCAAGGTCGATGCCGGCGCCGACGAGGCGATCACCCAGTGCTTCTTCGACAACGCCGTTCTCGCGCGCTACGTCGATCGTGTCCGCGCCGCCGGAATCGACATTCCGATCGTGCCCGGGATCCTGCCGATCCACTCCTTCAGGCAGATGATGAGCTTCGCCACGAAGACCGGCACCTCCGTGCCCGCCTGGCTCGTCGAGCGCTTCGGGAAGGTCGGCGAGGATCCTGTCGCCCACTACCAGCTCGCCGCCGAGATCGCGGCAAGGCAGGTGCAGGACCTCATCGCCTCCGGCCACGACCGCATACATATCTACACGCTCAACCGCGCCGACCTGACCTGCGCCGTGTTCGACGCCCTTGGCCTCGGCCCCGTGGGCGCAACCGCGAGGCCGCCATCGTCAGCGGCGCTTGGAGTGCGCCGCATGCCGCAGCTGAAGCCTGCCCCGACCGCGGGCGGGAAGCCCCCGGCATCGGTCGTCACCGAGAGCGTCAACGTCACCCCCTTCCCCATGAAGCGCCCCGACGCACGCGTTTCGATCACCGCGACGGCGGCCGAGCGCGTGCTCGTCCTCGACGGCGCAATGGGCACCGTCATCCAGACCTACCGGTTCGACGAGGCGGCCTTCCGCGGCGAGCGCTTCGCCGACTGGGAGAAGGATCTTCGCGGTAACAACGACCTCCTCAACCTGACGCAGCCGGATACAATCCGCTCGATCCACCGCGCCTATTTCGAGGCCGGTGCCGACATCTGCGAGACCAACACCTTCTCGTCGACCAGCATCGCCCAGGCCGACTACGACATGTCGGAGCTCGCCTACGAGCTGAACCTTGCCGGCGCGATGCTGGCGCGCGAGGCGGCGGATGCCGTGGCAACGCCCGACAAGCCCCGCTTCGTCGCCGGCGCGGTGGGCCCCACCAACAAGACCGCGTCGATGTCGCCCGATGTCGGCGATCCGGGCTATCGCGCCGTGACCTTCGACGACCTCAAGGCCGCCTATCGCGAGGCGATCACGGGCCTGATCGACGGCGGCGTCGACATGCTGCTGTTCGAGACGATCACCGACACGCTCAACGTGAAGGCCGGCCTGTTCGCCGCCGAGGAACTCTTCGATGAGAAGGGCATCCAGCTGCCGATCATGATCTCCGGCACGATCACCGACCTCTCGGGGCGCACCCTGTCGGGCCAGACGCCGACGGCGATGTGGCACTCGGTGCGCCACGTGGCGCCCATCACGATCGGCCTCAACTGCGCCCTCGGCGCGAAGGAAATGCGCGCCCACATCGCGGAACTCTCGCGGGAGGCGGACACGTTCGTGTGCGCCTACCCCAATGCCGGCCTGCCGAACCCGCTCGGCGAGTACGACGAAACGCCGGAATCGATGGCGAGCCAGCTCGGCGAGTTCGCCCGCTCGGGCCTCGTCAACATCGTCGGCGGCTGCTGCGGCACGACGCCGGCCCACATCCGGGCGATCGCCGATGCGGTGAAGGGCGTGAAGCCGCGCGCGGTGCCGGTGAAGGAAGCGAGGCTGCGGCTGTCGGGGCTGGAGGGGTTCATTGCAGCGTGACGGCGGAGCTTCGACGTCTTCGTTCAGGTGGTCGATGCCGGAAACTCCGTGCGGGCGGACGAACGCCTCAAACACGAACTGCTGCGGCGTCTCGCGATACGCTTCGGCCGCCCGCGGCCTGCCTCGTCAGGCTGGATCTTGCACACACCCTGTAATGCGTCAGCTGACCGCAGCACGGGGCACTAAAAGGTGCTATAGGGGCAATCCGTCGCCCGGGCTGGAGATCGGAATGGCCAAGGTTGAGGTCAAGGACAACAGCATCTGGATCAAGCACATCGTCGGTGACGACAGCCTTCGCCGTCGCCTCGAGGCTCTCCGACCCAGCGAGACGATCACCCTCGTGATCGAGGGGCGGGAGGGTTTGTGGCAAAGGATGGGTGCCTACCGTACCACAGGCTACGCCACGCCGGGCCTCACGCCGATCGGGCCGGCGAAGGATCAGTGGCGCGCCATCTATCTCGGACATCGCGGATCCCTGGTCGACATCACGCTGAAATCGGACAACGACATGCGCAGCCTCATCGACGAGCCCGAACTCAAGTGGGAACAGGCTTCCGAAGGCGACCGCACGGCCGCCTGGACCGCATTCAGGGCGCTGCGTACCGAAGGATGGCGCTCCGGGGCGCCCTATGGCTCCCGCGACGAACTGCATGAGCGGGATTGATGGTCCCGACACTCGACACGAACGTCCTGGTTTACTCGGTTGACGACCGTGACCCGCTGAAGCAGCGGGCGGCGGGCACGATCGTGGATGCCATCCAGGCGGGCCACTGGCCGATCGCCCTCCAGGTTTGCGGCGAATTCTATCACGCGGCGACGAGACGCCTCGGCCAGTCGCGCTGGGCCGCGGCGCAGGCGGCCCGAAACCTCCTCACGTCGTACCCTACCTTCGGCGCCTCGATGGCCACGACGTCACGAGCGCTGTCGGAGTCGGCAACGGGACGCCTTTCCTTCTGGGACGCCAACCTCCTGTCGTCGGCGGAAGCCGCCGGCTGCACCCACCTCATTACCGAAGACATGGCCGACGGACTCCGTCTCGGCCGCATCGAAGTCGTTCATGCGTTCGAGGGAGGCCGACCAAGCCGCCGCGCATGCGACCTTCTGGGCATAGAAGCGCCATGACGATGACCGGGCGCGTGGCGAGCTTCATCAATATCGGCGAGCGGACGAACGTCACCGGCTCGATCAGGTTCCGGAAACTCATCTCCGACAACAACTACGCCGCCGCGCTCGACGTGGCGCGCGACCAGGTGGCGAACGGCGCCCAGGTGCTCGACGTCAACATGGACGAGGGCCTCCTCGATTCCGAGAAGGCGATGGTGAAATTCCTCAATCTCCTCGCCGCCGAGCCGGACATCGCGCGCGTCCCCATCATGATCGATTCCTCGAAATGGACGGTCATCGAGGCGGGCCTGAAATGCGTCCAGGGCAAGCCGATCGTGAACTCGATCTCCATGAAGGAGGGAGTCGAGGCCTTCAGGGAGCAGGCCCGCAAGGTTCGCCGCTACGGCGCCGCCGTGGTGGTCATGGCCTTCGACGAGGCCGGCCAGGCCGACACCTACCAGCGCAAGATCGACATCTGCGCCCGCGCCTACAGGATCCTCACCGAGGAGGTCGGCTTCCCGGCGGAAGACATCATCTTCGACCCGAACGTGTTCGCGATCGCGACCGGCATCGAGGAGCACGACAACTACGCCGTCGATTTCATCGACGCGACGCGCTGGATCCGGCAGAACCTGCCGCACGCGCACGTCTCGGGCGGTGTTTCGAACCTGTCGTTCTCGTTCCGCGGCAACGAGGCCGTCCGCGCGGCGATGCACGCGGTGTTTCTCTACCACGCCATCGCCGCCGGCATGGACATGGGCATCGTCAACGCCGGCGCCCTGCCGGTCTATTCCGACATCGACCCTGAGCTTCGCGGCATCGTCGAGGACGCCGTCCTCAACCGCCGGCCCGATGCCTCGGAACGCCTCCTCGAGGCGGCGCAGCGGCACAGGGGCGGCTCGGGCGCGCAGAAGACGATCGACCTCTCCTGGCGGCAGTGGCCGGTGGAAAAGCGGCTCGAACATGCGCTCGTCGCCGGCATAACCGAGTTCATCGAGGTCGATACCGAAGAGGCGCGGCTTCGGGTTGCGCGGCCGCTCCACGTCATCGAAGGCCCGCTGATGTCGGGCATGAACGTCGTGGGCGACCTCTTCGGCAGCGGCAAGATGTTCCTGCCGCAGGTGGTCAAGAGCGCCCGCGTGATGAAGCAGGCCGTCGCGTATCTGATGCCGTTCATGGAGGCCGAGAAGGCCGCGGGCGGCGGCGACGGACGCCAGTCGGCCGGAAAGATCCTGCTCGCCACGGTCAAGGGCGATGTCCACGACATCGGCAAGAACATCGTCGGCGTCGTGCTGCAGTGCAACAATTTCGAGGTCATCGACCTCGGCGTGATGGTGCCGGTCGCGAAGATCCTCGAGACGGCGCGGCGCGAGAACTGCGACATCATCGGGCTGTCCGGCCTCATCACCCCCTCGCTCGACGAGATGGTCCACGTCGCCTCGGAGATGGAGCGCGAGGGCTTCGCCCTGCCACTCCTCATCGGCGGCGCCACGACCTCGAAGGTCCACACGGCGCTCAGGATCAATCCGAACTACCGGCGCGGCGCCACGGTGCATGTTCTTGATGCGAGCCGCGCCGTGGGCGTGGCATCGAGCCTTCTCGGCGAAGGCCGCGACGAATACCGCCGCAGGATCGACGAGGACTATGTGAAGCTCGTCGAGAGCCACCACCGCTCGCAGGGCGACAAGCGCCGCCTGTCGATCGCCGATTCGCGCGCCGACCGCATGACGACCGACTGGTCGGCATACACGCCGCCGAAGCCTGCCTTCCTCGGCACGAAGGTCTTCCTGGACTATCCGGTGGCGGAGCTTGTCCCCTACATCGACTGGACGCCGTTCTTTTCCGCCTGGGAGATGACCGGCACCTATCCGATGATCTTCGACGACGAGAAGCTCGGCCCGCCGGCGCGGGCGCTGTTCGAAGACGCGCAGGCGATGCTGAGGCAGATGGTCGAGGGCAACTGGCTCACCGCCAATGCCGTCATCGGCTTCTGGCCCGCCAATGCGATCGGCGACGACATCGAACTCTACGCCGATGAGGACCGCGGCGCGGTATCGGCGATCCTCTACACGCTGCGGCAGCAGATGGCGCGCGCGACCGAGGCGCGGCGGCACATGGCCCTCGCCGACTTCGTGGCGCCGAAGGAATCCGGCGTCGTCGACCATGTCGGCGGCTTCGCGGTGTCGGCCGGCTTCGGCGAGGACGCCGTGATCGAGCGCTTCGCCCGCGCCAATGACGACTACTCGAAGATCCTGTCGCAGTCGCTCGCGGACCGCCTTGCCGAGGCCTTCGCCGAGCGCATGCACGAGCGCGTCCGCAAGGAGTTCTGGGCTTACGCTCCGGACGAGACGCTCCCGATGGCGGAAATCCTCGGCGAGAAGTACCGCGGCGTCCGGCCAGCCCCGGGGTACCCGGCCCAGCCGGATCACACGGAAAAGGCCACGCTCTTCGGCCTCCTCGACGCGACCGCTGCGACCGGGATCAGACTCACCGAGAGCTTTGCCATGTGGCCCGCCTCGTCGGTGTCGGGGCTATACTTCTCGCATCCGGACAGCCACTATTTCGGCATTGGCCGGATCGGCCGCGACCAGGTCGAGGACTACGCCGCCCGCAAGGGCTGGAGCGTTGCCGAAGCCGAACGGTGGCTCGCGCCCGTCCTCGGCTACGACCCCGTCGCGGAGCGCGCTGCATGACCGAGACCACCGACGCTCCGCTCCGCGAGACGCCGCTCGCCGGCCTCCACCGTGAACTGGGCGCCCGCATGGTGCCGTTCGCCGGCTACGCGATGCCCGTCCAGTACCAGGGCGGCATCATGGCCGAGCACCGGCACGCGCGGTCGGCGGCGGGCCTATTCGATGTCTCGCACATGGGCCAGGCGCAGCTTCGCGGCCCCGATTACGCGACCGTCGCCGCAGCCCTCGAGAAGGTTACGCCCGGCGACTTCCAGAACCTTGCTCCCGGCCGCATGCGCTACTCGCTGCTGCTGACGCCCGAGGGCACCATCGTCGACGACATCATGGTCGCCCGACCCGCCGGCAAGGCCGGTGAGACCAGCCTCAGCATCGTCTTCAACGCAGCGCGTGTTGCGGTCGACGAGGCCTTCGTCGGCACGCATCTTCCCGCCGCCGTCCGCCTCGAACTGCCGCCGCACCGCGCGATGCTGGCGCTGCAGGGCCCGAAGGCGATCGACGTGATGCTGCGCCATGCGGCAGTGGGGGACCTCCGTTTCATGGACGCCGCCACGCTGACCTTCGACGGCATCCCCGTCGCCATCACCCGCTCCGGCTACACCGGCGAGGACGGCTTCGAAATCTATCTCTCGGCCTCGGACGCCGAAGCAGTCACCCGGACGCTCCTCGCCGAGCCCGAGGTCAAGCCGATCGGCCTTGGCGCGCGCGATTCGCTGCGCCTCGAGGCCGGCCTGCCGCTCTATGGCCACGACATCGACGAGACGACCACGCCGGTCGAGGCGGACCTTGCCTTCGCGATCTCGCCCCGGCGCCGCGCCGCGGCGGATTTCCCGGGCGCCAGCCGCATCCTCGACGAACTGAGGAACGGGCCCCGGCGGAAGCGCGTCGGCCTCCGCATCGACGGCAAGCTCCCGGCCCGCGAAGGCGCCGCCATCATCGGCGAAGGCGGCCAGACGATCGGCCGCGTCACCTCGGGCGGCTTCGGGCCGACCGTCGACGCGCCGGTCGCAATGGGCTACGTCGATGCCGCGCATGCGGCACACGGTGCCGCGGTGGCGATCGACGTCCGGGGACGCGCGCTACCCAGCAGGATTTCACCGATGCCCTTCGTGGAGCATCGCTATCGCCGGCGCAGCGCCGGCTGACGGGGACGACCTATGACGGGCTACACCAAGGATCATGAGTGGATCGCTGCCGCAGGCGGCGAAGCGACGGTCGGCATCTCGCACTACGCGCAGGACCAGCTCGGCGACGTGGTGTTCGTGGAGCTGCCGCAGGTCGGCAAGATACTGAAGAAGGGCGACGTCGCCGCGGTGGTCGAATCCGTCAAGGCGGCAAGCGAGGTCTACTCCCCGGTCTCCGGCGAGGTCGTCGCGGTTAACGAAACTCTGACCGGCGATCCGGCCCTGGTCAACCGCAGCCCCGAGGCGGACGGCTGGTTCGTGCGACTCCGTGTCACCGACCCGAAGGAACTGAACGGGCTAATGGATGAGGCCTCCTACAAGTCCTTCATCGACACCATTTAGTGCGTTCGCCCGCAATCCTGCGGGCCGAGTTGCGCGTACCTGTTGATCGAGTGGTTCGT